>CAJCII010000198.1 GCA_903970335.1 Bacteroidota bacterium
GCTCGATGCCGATGCCGGTGTCGCGCACCTCGAAGTTGAGGACGACATCGTCGGTCAGGTTTTCACTGACGCGGGAAACGGTGAGGACGACTTCCCCGTGGGAGGTGAACTTGACGGCGTTGCCGACGAGGTTGTTGACGATCTGCCGGAGGCGGCCGGAATCGCCGCGGAGGTCGAGCGGGACTTCGGGGCGGATGAAGGCGGCGAGCTCGAGGCCCTTGCTGTGGGCCTGCGCGGCGAGCAGGTCCATGGTGCTGTCGATGACGTCGCGCAGCTCAAAGTCGATGGTCTCGAGATCGAGCTTGCCGGCCTCGATCTTGGAGAAGTCGAGGATGTCGTTGATGACGATGAGGAGCGACTCGCCGCTGATGCGGACGGTGCGGGCGAATTCGCGTTGCTCATGGGTGAGGTCGGTCATGAGCAGGAGATCGGTCATGCCGATGACGCCGTTCATCGGGGTGCGGATTTCATGGCTCATGTTGGCGAGGAACTCGCTTTTCATGCGGTTGGCGACCTGGGCCTCCACCATGGCTTTTTTTAATTCGGCTTCGAGGCGCTTGCGTTCGGTGATGTCCTCGACCATGCCTTCGTAGTAAACGATTTCCCCGGAAGAATCGCGAACGGCGCGGGCATTTTCGGAGATCCAAATAATCGAGCCGTCCTTTTTATAAATTTCCGATTCGAAGCCACGGACGACACCGTCGGCCTGCATGAGTTCCACGAATTGGGTCCGGCGGTTGGGATCGACGTAGAGCTGGTGGTCGATGGCGGTGAGTCCGGCCACGAGGTCCTGCGTCGAGTCGTACCCGTACATCCTGGCCAGGGCGGGGTTGACGTTGAGGTATTGGCCCGAGGGGGTCGTCTGGAAGATGCCTTCGATCGCATTCTCGAAGATGCTGCGATACATGTGCTCGGACTGGCTCATATTGGTCGGAAGGTCGGACGTTAAACCAAGGGGCGAGACGAGAATTAGGATACGGGATTTCACCCGATTGTAAACCTCGGCAGATGATGCGCCGAGCGTAATTTAGTTATCCCTTCGATTATTCTCGCGCGGCAGACTGCTCAAACGGCTGACATAGTTCCCACCTTGGCTAGTTCTTGGTTGGCGTGGTCGTGCCGCCGGTCGGTGGGGTAGAGCTGCTGCCGGGAGGGTTTGGGGTGCCGAAAGGATTGTCCCCACCCGAGTCGTCAGATGAGGAGGAGGACGACGAGGAGCTTTTGTGTTTGTCGGTGGTGGACTCCGTTGTGTCTGCATCGCCTGCATCCGGGTGGTCGGCTTGTTTGGCCAGCGGGAGGCAAATCGCAATTTCGTCCAAGGCCTTTTTGACATCGTCCATCAATTTGTCTTGTGCGCCGTCGGTCTGCTGGTCCTTGATTGCATCCTGGAGATGGGTCAACGCCCGGCCCTTATGACCATGCCAGATGGGGCCACCGCCTCCGGTACCATGAATCGAATCGTAGGCGGATTGCAAAAGTTTCGCTTGATCCGCAGCACCGTTCGAATCGGAAGAAATTTGTTGCAAATCGTTTTGCGCATCCTGGAAACGCTGGAGGTTGTCGCCTCGCGCCGACACACCGGAGGCGATAAAAGCGGTCAGGCTCGTAGTGAGCATAAAGACGACCATGCCGCTTGCATGGGCTCTGCTTGAGATTTGGAACATGGATGGGAATATAAGGGGCGAGTAGCGATTCGCAACCAGAAATGATTCGCCGGGCTTTTATACGCTGGCCGTCGTTGCGCGTTACCGCCTCGTCAACGCCGCCAGGTAGGGCCGCTGGTGTCGTGCCAGGATGCGCCGGATCGTGAACGCATCCGTGGTCGCCGAATTGATCCCGGAAATCGTGCTCGTCGCCGTCGCATATCCGGCCTCCTCCACCATGGCGCGGACAGCGTCGTTCCACGCGCCGTATGGGTAGCAGAAATGACGGATCGGCTGGCCGAAGCTCTCCTCGAGCCGCTGCTTGCTCTCGACGATTTCACGGCGCGCCTCGTCCGGCGGGAGCGTCGTGAGATCGCGATGCGTCAATCCGTGCGAGCCAATTTCCTGTCCCGCTCGAAGCCATTCCGCCAATTGGCTCCGGTCCATCAGGTGCTCGTGCCGGGCCTGGGTGCCATGGTCCCACTCGTTGGATCCGCCGATGAGCGATGCGACGACATAGGTGATCGCTGGCACGCCAAGTTTCTCCAGGACCGGAAGTCCATTGGTAAATAGGCTCTCGTAGGCATCGTCGAACGTGACGGCAATCCGCCGCCCCGTCGGGCGTTCGCGGTTCCACTCTCCCAGCGTAGTGAACGGGGCCAGGCCGGAGCCTTTGATCTCTCGTAGTTGTCGGGCCAGTAGATGTCGCGTGACGTAGAGCCCCCGCTTGCCGTGAAAGAGCGGTGGCACACCGACTGCATGGTAGAGCAGAACGAGCAGTCCCTCCGGCCACGAGTCTCGTACCGACCGCAGCGCGACGTAAAACGGAGGCGGCGGCAGATGTCTCCTTTACCCGAGATACGAGTCTAGTGCGCCGTCCCAGACCTTATGCAGGTCGGCGACCTTCCATTTCCAGGCGCGAGGCGCTGCCCCGCCCACCTCGACGACAAGCTCGCTTCCGCCGACCGTTCCGATCCGGCGTGCAGGCACGCCCTCGCGTTCCAACTGCGCGACCAGGGCTTCGGCGTTTTCGGGCCGCGTGGTGAGAATCGCGCGACTCTGGCTTTCGCCGAAAAGCAGCGCATCAAGTCGCGTACCGGGGACATCGAGCGAGACGGTCGCGCCGAGCAGGCTCGCGCTGCCGATGACACTTTCCGCCAGCGCGATGAGCAGACCGCCGTCGGCCAGGTCGTGCGCACTCCGGACGATGCCGGCGCGGATCGCGGCACGGACCGCCGCATGGAGCTTCTTTTCGCGCTCGAGGTCGAGCTCCGGTGGACGGCCCCGCTTTAGCCCGTGCACTTCCCGCAAATAAAGGCTGGCCCCGAGCTCCGCGCCGGGGTTGCCGAGCAGAAGAATCGCATCGCCCGCCTTCTGGAAATGGGAGGGAGTGATGTGCGCGGCGTCCTGGATGATCCCGACGATGCCGACCGTGGGCGTTGGGTCGATGGGACCGGCGGGAGATTGGTTGTAGAGGCTTACATTGCCGCCGGTAACCGGAATATCGA
>CAJCII010000199.1 GCA_903970335.1 Bacteroidota bacterium
AAACCGTGCCCGCCGTGGGTTCGAGGAGCCGGAGGATGGCGCGACCGATGGTGCTTTTACCGCTGCCGCTCTCGCCGACCAGCCCTACGGTCTGTCCCCGCCGTACGGCAAAGGAGACGTCATCGACGGCCTTCACTTCGCCGACTTTACGACGAAAAATTCCGCCCAGGATGGGGAAGTAGACCTTGAGTTGCTCGACCCGGAGCAGAGGTTCGGCTGCGGCTGAAATGTTAGTCGATTCCCGCATAATCAATGACCCTCAGTCGATGTTGCTTCTGCCCGAGCTTCGGCACGCATTCGATCAGCGCCTGCGTGTAGGGATGCTGCGGATGTCGGAGAATCTCGCTCGTCGGTCCCGTCTCGACGATCCTGCCGCGGAACATCACCGCAACGCGATCGGCGAAATCGGATACCAACCCGAAGTTATGCGTGATGAGGAGGATCGCCATGTTGCTGCTCCGCTTCAGGTCCTTGAGCAAATCCATGATCTGTTTCTGGATGGTGACGTCGAGTGCGGTGGTCGGTTCGTCGGCGACGAGCAGCTTCGGTTGACATGAGAGCGCCATGGCGATCATCACCCGCTGCTGCATCCCGCCGCTGAGTTGGTGCGGGTAGTCCCCCAGCCGACTGGCCGCATCGCGGATGCCGACCTTGTCGAGGGCGAGGATGATTTCCTTTTCGACGTCGTCCACCTCGGGACGGTGCAGTTCGATGGCCTCGCCAATCTGGTAGCCGATGGTGAAAACGGGATTGAGCGACGAGGCCGGTTCCTGAAAAACGTAGGCAATCTGCTTGCCGCGGAGCTTTTGCAACTCGCGATCGGGCATTTGCAGCGTATCGCGTCCCTCGAACTCGATCCGCCCCGAAACGTAGCGGGCGGGCGGCGAGGCCAGGAGCCGCGTCAGCGCCAGCGCGGTCACACTTTTTCCGCTCCCGCTTTCCCCCACCACAGCCAGCGTCTCGCCCGGGGCCATCGCGAAGGAGATGCCGTCCACAGCCTTGACCGGATCGTCCACGGGACCGAACCGGATACCGAGATTCTCGACACGGAGTAAGGGTAAGCTCATTTCGGGTAAGTCGTCAGCGGTAAGGTGGCCGGTCGTATTTCGATGGTCTGGTTCCTCACGCTTAGCGCCTCCCACAATGTCACTTCGTCGGGAGCGGAGCAATCGAAACAAAGACAAACCACATCTCCGTCCGGACGGCGAACAAATTCCACCCGGTCGATCTTTGCTTTTATCCGGATCTTTGTGTTGAAAAGAATGCCCACCTCCATGCCCGGCCAAACTTCTCCCTCGACGACAAACCCGGCCAGGACAAACGTCGGTTGGTCCTGGATGGCAAACGTCTCCCGTACTTGAAATCGAGCCATGCGCGTTGCAATTCGTTTTAGTGCGGCAAGATAAGGAACCCAGCGGTAATAACCAGAACAAGCTGGCTTGCCCTTTTGGTCGATGGCGGCGTTGCTCGTCGGTGAGAGACCGCTGCGGGTATGCTCCCTCCTCGCGCCTTGCCACCGACCAAAAAGCTGCGCCAGCTTGTTCTGGTTATTACCGCTAGATTCCTTAGTGGAGTTTTCATACCGTTCAGGATGGCGGCGACGTCGTTCCCATCACTCCCACGATAACGAGCACAATTAAAGCCAGACCCGATTCCGCCCAGACCGTCCATTCTAGAACCCGCAACATTATTGGCGCGTCTTTCATTTTCGGAAGCAAGTAAATCCGATTGATTGCTCCTAGACCAATCATGATGCCAACGACAAATATTTTGCCAAGCAGAAGCCTTCCATACGTCGTGGTTGCAAGCGCGTCCCAAGAACCGATCATCAACCATGCATTGATCGATCCGGTGGCTAAAAGAGCGATAACGGCAACCAGACTGAAATGAGAAAATCTTTGCAACACTTGGATTGACCGATCTGGGGTCAAAATTTGCCGAGTCCGGTCGTTTATGTGCAAAAGAAAACAGGCCAGTGGAACCAGTCCGGTCGGCCAGATGGCCCCGAGAAGGAGATGCAGGAGATCGGCGAGGAGATGCAAAACCGCATCATGAATCCCGGCAGCGGCATGACCCGCCCAAGCGAGGGTGAGGAGCAAAGACCCGCTCAAGACCAAGAAAAGCCAGTTCGTCTGAGAGGTCCCTGCCTTAGATAGGGTCTGTTGATACGAAACAAAAGACAATGCCGCGACGAGAGCGGCTCCAAGAAACGCCCGCCCGAACCAAAGTCGGCCAAACTGCGTCTGCCATAACACCGTCTTCAGATCGTCCGCGCCCAAAATTCCCCATGGCGATCGATCACTCATTTGTGCGGTAACCAACCAAAACCAGGCAACTCCCGAGACCGCTTCGAGCACCAAGGCCAGCCACAGCCATTTCACCAGGCTCCGACAAAACGATCGTCCGTCATCTCCCCAATGCTCGCGCAGAACCGGACGCACCACCATCAGGACAAACCAGGGGAGCGCGACGAGCATCATTGCGCTGCCGATGTGGAGCGTGCGGGCCAGAACAAGGACGGCGGTCGTCATGGGAGTCTCTTGTTCCGGCCCGGCACGTGTTTACTGGACGGTGAAGGTAAACGTCCCGGTCGTGTGGTGCGTGTCGACCGCGACGGCGCTCCACGCCACCTTGTACTTTCCGGGTGGCAGAGACGGTACCGACACCGTCATAGTGGCATCGCTAATCTGGACATCCTTCCGGTCGACTTCGGTCCCTTTGGCATCGAAGACCTGAAGTTTGCTGAAGGCCGCTTCCAGTTCTTCGGTCATGAAGACTTTCACCAGACTTGGGGAGGCAACGGTGGTGCCCACTTTCGGTTCGGCGTGGTCCAGAAAGGCGTGGGCCTGGGCCAACGAAATGGAGGCGAGGGTGAAGAGAACGGTAAGTAGTGTACGCATGGTCTTTATTTTCCGGAGGTTGAATCGTTGTCGTCGCTGCCAAAGATCGGATGCCCGAAGATCTTCGGGAACAAGTCGTCGATGAAGACCTGGACTTGGATGAGACCTCCCACCGCAGGTCCGGATTGACTGTTGATCGGGACCGACACCTCCGCACTGACCTGGCAGTACTTGCCTTCCCAGAGCACTCCGGGATCGATCGTCCCCGTCGTGGGAACGGCATTCTTATTGGTCGGAGTGGTCATCTGGAATTCCACGAGCGGAATCATGTCGCGGAAAGGCCGCGGGATGCCCACGTCCTCCACGTGTTCCTGCAAATAAGGAATGCTGTACTGGAGCGAGCCGCTCCATTCCAAGGCGTTGGATTGTGCCGCATTGGCGTAGAGATCGTATCCCGTGACCGTTGTGATCGCCAAGGGCCGGAGATATTTCAGGCTGTCCGGCAATTCGTTGAACCCTTTCCCCAGATAAAGATTGGGCGTGTAGGTGGTGTAGTATTGGTAGGGTATAGATGAAGTCTGAATGCCCTTGCTGCCCGTTCCGCCCAACGTGAAATCCGAACCGATCGACAGGATGAATTCATGCTCGGGAACTTCCCAAAGCTGATACTTGGCGTTGAAGCCAAGGTTGCCGAATCCATCCTCCGCCGGGCCTCCTTTCGGGTTAAGGTTGACGTAGGTGTCTTGAATGCTCACGGCGAATTTTGGGAAGATCTCCTTGCTGAAACTTCCGGTGATGTCGATTTCATTACTCGCGCTGGCCGGATTGTACTGAATCGCGGGCAGGGACAATTCATCGACGGCAAAGGGATCGTCGGTGAGTGGAGTGGGCGGGAAGAACCGGTCTCCCTCCAGCCCATGCGCCCAAACGGTGTTGGGCATCGTTATCGTCGTTAACGCGCAGGCCATGGCCGCGCACACTAGCTTTGTCTTCATGATAAAATCCTCGTTAAAGGGAGATCGCGGCACAACGGCACGCGCCTCCCGAATTGGTCGATGAGACGTCCACACGCATGGACGGCTCGGAAAGAACTGACTTGGCGCTTAGCTAAGAGCCAAACGAGGCGGGGGCGAGGGAGGAACCTCGGCGCGGGTAAGAAGGGACCTCGTGAAATCCGGATAGTGCAACTGGGCCGTTTGCGGTCCCGCTGCTTCAATGGAGTCGGGAGAAAAGAATTTCTTCGCGTACTTGTCGATGGCCAGGGCCTTGCTGTTCTCCGACTGCTTTTTTTCCGCGATGGCCTTGCACATGGCGCAGGGATACTTGCCGCTGAAGGTCATGCTCACCGCTTCCGAGAGCGGCACCATCTGGGAATACTCGTGGATCATGTTGACCCAGGCGAGGCACTGCAGGGCAGACCATTGGCCGCCACAGGAAAAAATAAAGGCGGCGAGTACGATTAAGTGAGTTAGCCGCCGCATGGAGACATCATAGAGCATAAAATAAAAAAGTGGAACGATTTCCTCAAAAAAGCGCATCCGAAATTGGTTTTCCCGGACCGGTTCGCAGGGGTAGGATCGATCATGCATTCGTGGGAAGCTCGTTTGGATCAGGCTGGCGTAAAACTGCTGCGCTCCGGCAAGGTGCGCGACATCTACTCGTGGCAGGACGAAATCTGGCTGGTCGCCTCGGACCGCATCTCCGCCTACGACGTGATCATGCCCACGCCGATTGCCGACAAGGGAAAAATCCTCACCGCGCTGTCGCGACACTGGTTCGAGCTGACCGCCAGCCTCTGTCCCAATCATGTGCTCGGCTACGAACTGCCAGCGAGACTCGACCTGCCCGAATTCGAGGGACGGCTGACTCGCGCCCGCCGCTGTGAGATTTTTCAGGTCGAGTGTGTGGCGCGCGGCTACCTCGCCGGTTCGGGCTGGGAAGAATATCGGCAGCAGGGAACGGTGGGCGGTCATGCGTTGCCGACCGGTCTGCGCGAATCGGACCGTCTGCCCGAGCCGCTCTTTACGCCCGCGCGCAAGAACGACCACGGCCACGACGAGAACCTCACGCCGATCGAAGCCCGCGCCGCACTGGGCGAGGCCCGCTACGAGGAACTGCGCGACCTCACCCTGCGTCTCTATGCCTGGGCCGCCGCTTACGCCGCAGAACGAGGCATCATCCTCGCCGACACCAAGCTCGAATTCGGTCGCGAAACGGCAACCGGGCGCGTCCTGCTCGCCGACGAAATTTTTACGCCCGACAGTTCGCGCTTCTGGCCCGCCGACAGCTACCTGCCGGGCGGTCCGCAACCGAGCTTCGACAAACAGTACCTGCGCGATTACCTGAAGACGCTGACCACCTGGAACAAGACCGCGCCCGGACCGGAGTTGCCACCCGAAGTGGTGCGGAACACGCGGACCAAATATCTCGATGCTCTCGAACGCCTGCATCGGTAGGCATTCGGTGGCGGACCCTCCGGTTTGAAGGCAAGAAATTCGTGCGCATAAAAGGTGGCGAAGGCGAATGAATCCGATCACTTCGCATCCGGCACCGCGACCCACGGTTGCAACAGAATCCCCGGCGGCTGGTTGGGCGTGCCGGAGGGGAAATGGAGATCGACCGCGCCGGTCCGATCAAGCGGCCAGACTTGGCAGGAAGCGGCGACAACGGTTGGTGGCGTCGTGGCGTTGAGTCGCTGGTTGCGAAGCGGGATTTGCAGCCACTCGCGCACCTGGAGCGCGTCGAGCCACTCGCGACTCGGCGGCGGTTCGGTGCCCATGATGAGCACGTCGGCGTGGAGTCCGGGGTAAGTAGCGAGAAGGTCCGCCTGCGCCTGCGGACCGATTCGCCCCGCCCAGAGCAGCGTCCGGTCGCCCACACGAAAGAGCAGCACCAGCGCGCGGTCCTGGGCGAGAGTTTCCGGGCTGTCCGCCGCCGGATGGAGCACCTCGACGCGCACACCGGGGCCGAGGCCGAGGGCTTGCCCGCGCTGCCACGATTCCATGGTCGCGCCGGAAATCGCGGCCAGTTCGGGCATCGTTTTTTCCAGCGGGGAGCGGGTGATCAGCACCGGAACGACGAGGTGGCGAGGTCGGAAATCGGCGATAATCGCGTCGGCGCCGCCGTTGTCGGGGCCACTCATTTGCGCGAGGACGAGGCCGTCGAGCCGGTTGACGCCATAGAATTGGAGGAGGTGTCCGGTCACGGCGCGGGAGAGCGTTTCGCGACCGGTGTTGAAGAGCCACGCCCCGCGGCCGGTGCGGACGAGGAGGCACGCGCTGTCCTGCACCGGGGCGACGACGAACGAGGGCGCAGGGGAGGCGAGGGCGCGGACGTCCGGGACGTTGAGCGAGGCACCGGGTTCGCGGGCGAGAAAGCCGACGAAGATGATGAGTCCTTTGGCCACGAGCCAATTGGTGTTGTTGAGCCAGGCCGCCAGTTGGGCGCTGACGAGCGAGACGGCGACGCTCATGGTGCCGATCACGGTGATGAGTCCAGCCACCGGGATGACGATCATGTTGGCGAGAATGGCGATGGGCGTGACCTGGTGGAAATCGACGGCGGCGATCGGCTCGCTCACGAGCGTGGCCGCGACGGTGGTGGCGACGATGGCGGCGGTCCAGTGCCAGAATTTTTCCTCGCGCTGCTGGGCGGAGGTCAGCAACTCACGGGGCAGGAGGGGATCGGGAGCGAACGGTTGCGCGAAGAGGCGCAGGAGCGGCGGCGAGAGGAGGATGAGAGCGAGGACGACGCCGAAGGAGAGTTGCGCGCCCGGGTCGAGCAGAACGCGCGGGTCCCAGACGAGCATGGCCAGAAGCGCCAGCGACCAACAGGCGAGCGCGTTGAACGGACGTCCGATCCACCATGCGAGCAGGACGGTCAGGGCCATGATGGTGGCGCGGATCGCGCCGGAGGGCGAACCGGTGAGGAGGCAATAGAGGACGATGAGGGGGGCGGTGAGCCAGGCCCAGCGCCAACGGACGAGGCCGCAGAGTTGCAGAAAGATCATCATGACGAGAACCATCTCGGCGATACTCTGGCCGCTGACGGCGAAGACATGGAGGGTGCCGGTGCGGCGGAAGTCGAGCTCGAGGTCGGGGGGAATTTCCTGGCGGTAACCGATGAGCCTCCCGGCGAGAAAATTGGCGATGCGCGGGTCGTCCTCCAGGCCAAGCTGGAGCCGGGCGTAGGCCCAGTCGCGCGCGCGGAAGGAAAGATTCTGCAACCAGTCCCCGCCGCCGGTTTCGGTGCGATGCCAGTCCAGGGCGGAAATTGTCGTGTGATAATAGATGCCCGACGCGGCCTCCCAGGCGGGGTAGTCGAGCTCACCCGGACAAAGCGCTGGGGCGACCGGTGTCAGCGCGGCGGCGAATTCGAGCCGATCTCCGCATTGCAAATCGGAGGTTGGCCCGAGTAAGGTGCAGCGGATGTCGCCCCCTGCCGGTTGCCAGGGGGTGTCGATGGCCGCGCCGAAGAGACGTCCGCCGGTGGGTCGCCAGGCCTCGAGGCGCAGGACAAACGAGGTGCGGTCGAGCGAGCGCCGGGTGAGGCGGGTCGAGAGCTGCGCCGCCGGTTCCTCGACGAGGTAACCGCGCCACTGCGTCGTCTCGAAGCTTTTTTCTTCCGGCAACCGGCGCACGTCGTCCGGCCAGATCGTCGAGGCGAGCAACAGCGTGTGCGCGATTCCGGCAAAAACGGTCATCGCGTAGAACGCCGCCAACGAGACCTTTTCCCGCCGGGCCGCCGTCCACCAGATCAGCCCGATGACGACAAACGCGGCGAGGGCGACTCGCAAGGGAACCCACCGGTCCAAGCCGATCAGGCAGCCCAGCGCAAAGGCGAGGCTGACCGAAAAGAGTGGGGCGCGACGTGTCGTCATGCGCCTCTTCCCCTAGGGATTATTTTGCCGTTAGGCGAGCCGGTCTTCTTCCAGGTCGATCAGGTCGAAGTAGGTTTCCACCTTCTTTTTTGTCGGCGCGCAGGCCGTGCGGCGTTGCTCGAAGGCGGCTAGCTTCTCGGGCGAATCGGGTTTGCGATTGACCAGCTTGTGGTTGAAATCGGTGATGGCGTGGTCGCTGGGCCAGGCCGGGCCGAGCCGTTCCTTCAGCGCGTTGAGCACACCTTCGTCGGTCGGGTTCTTGGCTACGATTTGCTCGAAGGCCGCCCCTTCCAGGCAGAGAAAATCGAGCAGAGTTTTGTCGAAGCCGAAGGTGAGGTAGTTGTAGCCGGGCAGCTTGCCCGCCGGGAACAGGCGCGCTTTATCGACCATGCGCGGGAGGTGATAGAGACCACCGAGCTTCTCGTGCGGACTGCGGGGAGGGACTTCCGGCGCCGTCGAGACGGGCAACCCCAGTTCGCGCCAGCCGCGCCAGCCGCCATCGACGGAAACGATGTTGCTATAGCCCATTTTCTGGAGATTGTCGGCCACGAGTGCGGAGCGAAAACCGCCCCCGCAGTAGGCCAGGATGCGCGCATTCGGGTCCGGGATGCGCTGTTCGATGTCCCGCTCGATGATGCCCTTGCCGAGGTGCACCGCGCCCGGCGCGTGCCCGGCGATCCACTCGCTTTCCTCTCGGACATCGACCAGGTAGACGCCCGGCTTTTTGGCCTCGATGTAGGCGTCGTGAACGGAGATTTCTTTGACGCGGTTTTTGGCGTCATTGACCAATTTGAGGAAGAGCGGGCTATGCAACATGTGAACTCTTACTCTGGCGCAGATTGGCGGCGGTTCAAGAGTCTATCTCAAAATAGGCGAAAGCCGATTTCGGTCGATTTTGGATGCCTTACTGATTGACGATATAGTCCCGACAAAGCGCCCTGCCCTTGCTGGCGTATTTTGCGTTAATCCAGGCAATTTTTCCGTTGGAAGTGGTAACAATGGTTATGGGAATGCCTTGGGCCTGAGCTTCGTTCCAAAGGGCCATTTCCTTGTCATCGGATAAACCGGGGCTGAGTCTAATGGATACCGTTTCAAACTCAGTCAACGCGACAAGATATGCGATGAAGGCAAGCCAGAGTCCAAATGCAAAGAAAGGGACGGCTTCGAAGATGGGAGCCAATCTTGCAGGGATCAGGTGGAACAAAAACAACAAAAAATAAACCACAGGATAAATGCAAATAGCGATAAGGACACCACCGCCAAGCCAGCCCATGAAACCATTGCGGCTGTCGTTACTGATCAGATGTAGCGAGTTAAGAAACTCTGCCTGCATCGCAACGCAATCAATCGAGACGATCGTGAAAAACACCACCCAGACGATGTTTCGGGAGTAAAATCTGCTCATGTCGGTAATCTGCTTCAAGGTCCACTCGAACGGTACCGAAATAATCGAAGGAATTGCCAGCCTCGCGAACTCATTGCGAAAATCTTTTCATTAGAGACATGCTCTCTTTTCAGACACCGGCTGGCCAAACGCCTCATCTAGTGGCACGTTAGATCCATGCAGGCTCACGTTTGGCAGCTCAAAACACGCATCCTGCACTGGCAGGAACGACCGCTCGTCATGGGCGTGCTCAACGTCACTCCCGATTCCTTCTCCGACGGCGGGCAGTATCTCGATCCCGAAGCCGCACTCGACCGCGCCCTCGAACTCGAGGCCGAGGGTGCCGACATCCTCGATCTCGGCGGGGAATCGACCCGTCCCGGCGCGGACCCGATCAGCGCCGAGGTGGAGCTTGCCCGCATCCTGCCTGTCTTGCAGCGCGTGCGGGACCGGCTGAAAATACCGCTCTCGGTCGATACCTGGAAGGCTGCCGTGGCCGCCGCCGCGCTCGAGGAAGGGGCGGAAATTGTCAACGACGTCAGCGCGGGCCGGTGGGACCCCCAACTTTGGCCGACCGTGGTGCAACACCGGGCCGGGTATGTCCTCATGCACGCGCTCGATCACCCCGTCGCCATGCAGATCGCGCCCCACTACGACGACCCCGCCGCCGAGATCGTCGATTTCCTCGCCAAGTTCCTCGCTCGCGCGGAGGAGAACGGCCTCGCCCTCGAGTCGATCGTCTGCGATCCCGGCTTCGGTTTCGGCAAAACGCTGTCCCATAATCTCGCTTTGTTGCGGGACCTTGAAGCTTTTCGCCCGCTTCGCCGTCCAATGCTCGTGGGCCTCTCCCGAAAATCTTTTTTAAAATTAATTGGCGGTTCCGCCACTTTGGAGATAACAAACGAGATGGCCCATCTCTGGGCGGCGGCTCGCGGCGCGGCGATCTGGCGGGTACACGATGTACCCGCAGCCTTGCGTACGGCGCGGCTGGCCGGTGCCTTCGGTCGTGGAGCCGATGCAGCATGAGCAGCTACCTCCACACCCATTTTGCCGTTGTCGCGGATGTCGTCCGGTCTCTGATCGAGATCTTCATCCTCACCGCCGGCATTTATTCCACGTGGAAACTCTTCCGGGGCACCCGCGGCGCCCGCGTCCTGGCCGGATTCGGCTTTGTCCTCGCCAGCCTCTCGCTTCTGTCGAAGGTCCTCCAGTTGAAGGAAATCGAGACGCTGCTGAGCATCTCCTCGCCCTTCCTCCTCGTCGCGCTCGTCATCATTTTTCAGCCCGAGCTCCGCCGCATGTTCGCCGAGGTCGGCAGCCGCCCGCTCATGGGGTCGCATCGCCAGCAAACCGAGGTCATCGAGACCGTCATCAGCGCGCTGGAACAGATGCAGCAGGTCGGCCACGGTGCGCTTATCGCCTTCGAGCGCGAGATCACCTACGAACCCGCCCGCGAGACCGGCACCCTGATCGATGCCAAGGTCAGCGAGGACTTGATCGCAACCATCTTTTTCCCCAAGACTCCGCTCCACGATGGCGGGGCCATCATCGTCGGGGACCGCCTGGCTGTCGCTGCCGCCATTTTCCCACTCACCCAGGCAGAGGGCTTGCAGCGGACGCTCGGCCTGCGCCACCGGGCCGCCCTCGGTCTCAGTGACGAAACCGATGCCGTCGTCGTCGTCCTTTCGGAAGAGACCGGCATCATCTCGTTGGCCTACAACGGCGAGCTGCGCCGCCCGCTCAGCACGGACGAACTTCGTTCCCAGCTCATCGCCATCCTGCTACAACAAAAAGAAGATGAAAAAACTCTTGTGGAACAACTGGCAGGCTAAGCTCGTCTGCTTCCTCATCGCGGTCGTCATCTGGGCCTATTTGCGCAACCAGGTGGACGAGAGTTTCTTCGACCGCCTCATGACCGGCACGCTGACACCGGGGAGATAAAGGCTCGGTGGCACATCGTCGGATTTATGCGATGGTATAATTAAGCCATGAGTCCGGTTGCCACATCGTCGCCCAAAGCGCCCGCCGAGTTTCTGACCTCCGATCGCTTCCCGATGCTCCTTTTTTTCGACGGCGAATGCGCCTTCTGCAATCGCTGGGTTGCCCGGGTCAAGGATGCCGATCTCCAGCGCCACATCCGCTATGGTACCAAGCAGGGGCTGACTTTCCAGCAGGTGGCGCAGGTCCATCCCGAGGTCGCCAATGTCGAATCCGTCGTCCTTGTCTCCCGCCGTCCCGACGGCGGCGAGGACTTTCTCGTCCGCAGCGCCGCCATTCGCAAGGTCATAGCCGGTCTACCCAAGTTCCGCTTTTTCCAGGTCGTTCTCGATATTTTCCCGAGCTTTCTTTCCGATCTCGGCTACCGGATTTTTTCGAGAATGCGCCAGCCGCTTTTCGGCCGGTGGTCCCACTGTCGCGTCCCACTCGAGCAGGACTGGGAGTTGTTCGTCGATTAGGGGACGCCTCGGGAACCATTACAAATGCGATCCGTTATTTGACAGCCCGCCGCTCTTGACTACTCTGGGCTGGAACTCAAACGGGAGATATGCGTTATGGACGACATCATTAAAAGCGAAACGATCGGTGTGGAACGGAAGAACTTTATCTTCGACTTGAGGGAAAATCCGCGGGGCCGCTTCCTGCGCATCACCGAGGACGCCAACGGTCGCCGTGATGCCATCGTCATCCCCGCCCCCGGCCTCGAGGAATTCCGCCGCGTGCTCGACGAGATCATCGAGGCGGACCACCAGGCGGGGTAAAATTGCCGTGATGGGTGCCACCTTAGTAGCCCATGTGGCCTGCGGCAGCCCATACTCCCGGAACGTCGTGATGAACAGCGGCTTGACCGTCGTGAACCCGGTCGTTCCATCCAGACCCTGGCAGCACAGCAGGTATCGACTATGACCATCAGTTGCACTTGGGAACGTCTCCTATTCCCCGCGAAACTCTCTTTCGCGCTAATCGAACCATCCATCATCCCTCCCCAGCCGCAGCCGCAAGCCGCGCCCTGAGCGAAGTCGAAGGGGAGACGCGAGCCATACGATCCCGCTCAACCCCCAAACTCACCAGAGCCGACATCGAGGAACCTGCCCCGCTCCCATCGAAACCCTCCACCGCGTCCGGCGAGCTTCTCTTCCCCATGCCTGATCGCTTCGGTTGACGTACCTTTAGGCACGCCTCTAGCTTTTTCCCCGCAAATGAAGCCTCAGGACGAACATCTCCCCTTCCTCGATTATTTTCGCGGCGTGGCCATTCTCTCCGTCTTTTTCTATCATTCCTTTTCCGCGACCTTCGGCCCCGCCGCTTTTCAGTGGAACGGCCTCTTTCACGGCTGCCCTGTCTCCGGTTCCCTCTTAGTCTGTTCGCCCGGTATGCTGGGATGGATTGGTGTCCCCATTTTCTTCACCATCAGCGGCTTCTGCATCCATTTGAGTCACCAACGCTCCCGCTCCAAAAGCTATCGGGTCTTTTTCCTCCGCCGCTTTTTTCGGATTTATCCCCCCTATTTTCTCGCCCTCCTGTTCTTCGCCTTGCTCTACCCCGGCACCCGGCTCGGCTTCGGCCTCGGGAGTCGCCAATTCGCGCTTCTCCAGACCAGCTTGGAAGATTTTATCAGCCACCTCTTCTTGCTCCATAATCTCTTTGCCCGTTTCGATCGCACCACCAACGGCTCGTTCTGGAGCATCGCCGTCGAGGTGCAACTCTATGCTCTTTACCCGCTCCTCCTCTGGTTGGCCGGGCGTTTGGGCTGGACGCGCACCCTCTGGCTCACCGCCCTTGTCGAATTGGGCCTGCGCGCGTGCCAGGGCTTTGCGACCTTTTATGCCCCCTCTTACGAATTGCCTCAACTCGTTCGCGGGACCCCGCCTTACTTTTGGTTTGAGTGGACCATGGGCGCGGCGCTCGCCGAGGCTTGGCTCACCGGCAAGGAACTCCCCTTTCGCAGCTCGTGGGGCTGCCTCTGGCCGGTTCTCTTGGTCGGGTTTTATTTTTACCGGCCCCTCGTTCCCTTTTGTTACACGCTGGCCGCCCTCTCTTCCATCTACCTGATGTCCTGGTGTTTGGGCCGCTCGACTCACGCTGCGCCCCTGACCGTTTGGTTCAAGTACCCGCTCGAACACCTCCGCTGGGCTGGCATCGTCAGCTACAGCGCTTACCTCCTCCACCAACCCTTGGTAAACACGATCCCTCGGATGGTTGCTTTCGTTTTCCGGCACCATCCCATCCCCGACTTGCTCATGATCGCCTGTTGCTTCTCCGCCTGGCTCCCCATCTTCGGCCTCTCCTACCTCGTCTACCATTATATCGAGCAACCCAGCATCGCCTTGGGTAAATGGATGGTCAACCGCACCCGCCGTCCGAATTACCCCCTTCCGTCCACCGATTGACATTTCCCCTCCCTTCCCCGAAGCTTCCTAGGTGACAACTTACCGCATATTGGCCGCCGACGGCGTTTCACCCAAAGGCATCGCTCTCCTCGCGGAGAGCCCCCACTTCCAGGTCGAAACCAGCGGGGGACTCAAGGAAGACGAACTCATCGCCCGCATCGGGGATCTCGACGCCCTCATCGTCCGCAGCCAGACCAAAGTCACGGCCAAGGCCCTCGCCGCGGCCACCCGCCTCAAGGTCATCGGCCGCGCCGGAGTCGGCGTCGATAACGTCAACGTCGAGGCCGCCACCGAGCGCGGCATCGTCGTCATGAACACCCCCGGCGGCAACACCATCTCCACCGCCGAGCACACCTTTTCCCTCCTCCTTTCCCTCGCCCGCAAGATTCCCCAGGCCCACGCCTCCATGGCTGCCGGCAAGTGGGACCGCAAGTCCTTCGAGGGCACGGAACTCTGCGGCAAGACCCTCGGCATCGTCGGCATGGGGCGCATCGGGGGCGAGGTCGCCCGCCGCGCGATCGCCTTCGGCATGAACGTCATCGCCTACGATCCCTACCTCGTCCAGAGCCGCGCCCGCAGCCTTCAGGTCGAGCTGGCCGACCAACTCCCCCAGCTCCTCGCCGTGGCGGACTTCATCACCGTCCACATGCCGCTCACCTCCGAGACGAAGAACATCCTCAACTCCACCACCCTGGCCCAGTGCAAGCCCGGCGTGCGCATTATCAACTGCGCCCGCGGTGGACTCGTCGAGGAAGCCGCCCTGCTCGCCGCGCTCCAGAGCGGACAGGTCGCCGGGGCCGCGCTCGATGTCTACGAAAAGGAACCGCCCGCCGACGAGC
This sequence comes from Bacteroidota bacterium, assembly GCA_903970335.1. Taxonomy (GTDB): domain Bacteria; phylum Verrucomicrobiota; class Verrucomicrobiia; order Methylacidiphilales; family UBA1321; genus JABDGH01. Next base: position 14,331 of record CAJCII010000199.1, read on the forward strand.
TCCCCTTCCGCACCCTGCCGAACGTGGTATTGACTCCGCATCTGGGCGCCTCGACCGCCGAAGCGCAGGAGAGCGTCGGCGTGGAAATCGCCCAAGCCATCTCCGAGTACCTGGTCAACGGCATCGTCAACAACGCCGTCAACGTCCCGAACGTCGATCTCCGCACCCTCGCCTCGATCCGCCCCTACCTGGGCTTGGGAGAAAAATTGGGCCGTCTCCTCGCGCAAATTGCGCCCCATCGCCTCGAAACCCTCACCATTCGCTATGCGGGCAAAGTCAGCGAGACCGAAACCGTACCGATCACCCGCGTCGTGCTCAAGGGCCTCCTCTTCCAGTGCTCGGAAGTCGCCGTCAACGAAGTCAACGCCCCCCGCGCCGCGCAGAATCTCGGCCTCAAGGTCACCGAAATGAAGAACGCCGAGGGCGGCGAATTCACCGACCTCCTCACCGTCCAGGCCACCAAAGGCGACCTCCGCTACGAGATCGCCGCCACCCTCTACGGCGTCCTCCCGCGCATCGTCCGCCTCAACGGCCATAGCCTCGAGGCCAGCCCCGAGGGCATCCTCATGATCGTCGAGAACAAGGACCGCCCCGGCATGGTCGGCTGGATCGGCACCCTCCTCGCCAAGCATCAGGTCAACATCGCCAGCATGTCCCTCAGCCGCGGCGAAACCGGCGGCAAGGCCCTCAGCGTCCTCAACCTCGACAGCATGCCGACCCCGGAACTGGTCAAGGAAATCGAGGCCGATCCGGGTATCCTTTCGGTGCAGGTGGCCCGACTCTAGCTTGATCTTCGCACCATGACTGAGCCGGACGCGGATTCCGAACGCCAGCCTGAGGGCGTCCATCTTTCCCCGGAAGCCTTGGCCGCCGGACAGCGCAGCCTCGCCGCCATCATCTTCACCGACACCGTCGGCTTCAGCGCCCTTATGAGCAAGGACGAGGAGGGGACGCTCCGCCTCGTCGCCCGCGATCTCGACTACATGAAAGCCCAGTGCGGCGCCTTTGGCGGACGCGTCCTCAAATCGACCGGCGACGGTTTGCTCATGATCTTTACCAGCGCCGTTCAGGCCGTGGCCTGCGCCCTCGAAATCCAGCGCGAAATCCAGAAACAAAGCCTCGACCTCCCCAAATCGGAGCGCCTCCAGCACCGCATCGGCATCCACCTCGGCGATATTTTCCAGCAGGGCGACGACGTCATGGGGGACGGCGTCAACATCGCCGCCCGCCTCCAGACCCAGGCCGTGCCGGGCGGAATCTGCCTCTCGAAAACCGTCTACGATGTCGTCCAGAACCGGCTCCAGTTTTACGTCAACGATCTCGGCGCGCGAAAGCTGAAGAACATCGGCATGGTCACCGCCTACCAGATTTCCCCCTCCGACGGCGGTACCAGTCAGGGCGTGGCCTGGTACCTCTGGCGAACCTGGATTTGGCGCGGGGTTTGGTTGGTGGCCGCCCTGGTGGTCCTGGGGATTGCTTTCCGGTCGGGTATGCAGGCCCAACATCGGCTTCATCTGGCGGCACAGAACAAACCGGCCACGAACGCGGCACCGGTTGCCGTCAATCCTCCCCCGGTAAATCCGGTTGCGCCAACGCCAATGCCCACGCCGGGTTTGATCGAATCTTCCGGATCGGAATTCGATACGGCCCGCTTTCAGTACATGCAGAAGTACGATTTCGGCGGCATGTCGAGGTGGATGCAGACCCACGATTGGCCGGGCAAGGCGACCTCGAAACTGGCCGAGACCTGCGGCCAACTCGAGCATCTTTTCAATTGGTCCTACCAGCAGTTGCAGAAATATTCGGCGCAAAAGCCGCTGCTGGTGAAGGGCAGATTCAGGACTTTTAGCTACTGGCCGGGTCCCTTTGGCGGCATCACCATGATGGTCGATGGGAAGCAACGGACGATGGCAAGGGATCAGGTGACTCCGATCGAAATGCTCGGTCTGATGAACGAGTTGATCAAGGAAAACGGCGTTCCGGGCGACGAGCAAACGATCGAGTTGCAGCGGCAGGCCCAGTTGTTCGCTCGCGCTTACAAAATCGAATTGCTCGGCAAAATAAGCCTCCCGGTGACGAGTGCGCCGCAAGAGGCTGCGCCCCCACCGGCCAATCCTGTACCGGTCAATCCGTAGAATAATGTCTCCCCACCACCAAATCGCCCTCACTGGCGGCATCGCCTGTGGCAAGTCCACCCTCGCGGAGGGCCTCCTTGCGCGTGGATGGCACGTCATCGATACCGACCGCATCGCCCACCTCCTTCTCGAACCCGGCCAGGAGGTCTGGAAAAATGTGGTTGACGCTTTCGGCCCTTCCATACTACAACCTGATCAGTCGATTGACCGAAAGGTCTTGGGTAGACTCGTTTTCGCCGATCCGCTTCTGCGGGCTAAATTAAACGAAATCACCCACCCCGCCATCCGATCCGTCTGGCAACGCGAACGCGAGGAGCGGGCTCGAACCCATCCCACACATTCTTTGGCCGTCATGATTCCGCTACTCTTCGAGTGCGAACTCGAACAGATGTTTTCTGCCGTATGGTGCGTCGGAGCCTCCCGCTCCGTCCAGCTTCACCGGCTCCAGGCCCGTGGTCTCTCTACCACCGAGGCCGCCCAACGCCTTGCCAGCCAGATGCCCGTTGCCGAAAAAATGGCCCGCTCCTCCCTCGTCTTCTGGGGTGAGGGGAGACCCG
>CAJCII010000200.1 GCA_903970335.1 Bacteroidota bacterium
GCCGCCTCCTGCTCAAACTCGCAACTGGCCACTTCCCATTGCTCGCCCAATCGCAACATCGCGTGGACGGTCTTCTCGATTTCCATCCTTCTCTTTAACCATTTGCTTCTTCCCTATTCCACTGTTTTTGCGGTAGAACCAATAAAGATAAGAACGCGATTCCACCAAACCGCACGGAATGACTGTACGTTACCTGTCGTGTGCGGCAAAATGCCGATTTATGTCCACCCGCCTTCTTTTCCCCGACGCCGCAATGGGATCCGGTCCCGAAAAGTTTGAGGCCCTGCTGGGACGGCTCGAGCAAATTGTCTCGGAAATGGAAAATGCCGATTTGCCCCTGGAAAAATTGCTCGCCAGTTACGAACAGGGCATGAGGCTTGTGAAGGCGTGCGGCGACCGCCTGACCGACGCCGAGCAGAAAGTCGAAATCCTCTCCCGCGCCATCGAACCGGAGGCGGCAGCGGCGCCTGGTAATCCTCCGGGGGAAAATCCGGCGCCGTCTGCCGATGAGGACGACATCCGACTGTTTTAATTCGTCGGGCGTTCTCTTCAGACCATGGACCGGCGGCGTCCGATGGACGGTTCAGCTCGCACCGACGAACGTCGCAATCCGCTTCAGGCCGTTTTCGATGTTCTCCGCACTGGTGGCGTAGGAAATACGGATGGTCTTGTCATCGCCAAAAGCGATACCCGGAACCACGGCGACCTTTTGCTTGTCCAGCAACCTTTCCGCAAACTGCGTCGAATTTTGCCCCGTGGCGGAAATATCGACCAGAACATAAAACGCTCCCTGCGGCTTCACGTACTTGAGGAGCGGAATCCCGTCGAGGAGACCACAGATCAGATCGCGGCGTTTGCTGTATTCGGCCACCATCTGCTTCACACAATCCTGCGGTCCCTTGTAAGCGGCGAGGGCTCCTTTTTGCGCGAACGAGGTCGCATTTGAGGTCGAATGGCTCTGGAGAGAGTCGATGGCCTTCGCCACGCCTTCCGGCGCAGCGACATAGCCAAGGCGCCATCCGGTCATGGCGTAGGGCTTGCTGAACCCGTTGACCGTCAGCGTCAGGTTGTAAACATCCTTGCTCAGCGTAGCGATGCTGACATGCTTGGCCTCTCCGTAGATCAGCTTCTCGTAAATTTCGTCGGATAAAATGAGAATGTCCTCGTCCAGCGCGACGTCCGCCAACCCGGCCAATTCGTTCTCCGTGTAGACGGAGCCGGTCGGGTTGCCCGGTGTGTTGATGACGATCATCTTTGTCTTTGGCGTCATCGCGTCGCGAAATTCCTCCGGTGTCATCTTGTAATTATTTTCCGCCTTGGTCGGTACGATCACGGGTTCGGCTCCCACCAGCTTGGCCATTTCCGGATAGCTAAGCCAGTACGGCGCGGGAATAATCACCTCGTCGCCCGGGTCCAGCGTTGCGAGCATTGCGTTGTAACAGGAATGCTTTGCTCCGCAGTTGACGATGATCTGGGACGGCTTGTAGTCCAGCCCGTTATCGGCCTTGAGCTTCTCGCTAATGGCTGCACGCAACTCCGGAATACCCGAGGAAGGCGTGTACTTGGTGAATCCGGCATCCAGCGATCCCATCGCCGCCGCTTTGATATGCTCGGGCGTGTCGAAATCGGGCTCCCCGGCACCGAAGCCGATGACGTCCTGGCCTTCGGCTTTCATGGCCTTGGCCTTGCTATCGATCGAGAGGGTTAGTGACGGTGTGAGTTCTTGGACGCGGGTGGAGGGTTCCATAGGTAAGGTATTTCAGGATAACAGGTGAATGGTGATCAAAGCACGAGTGGCGGGCGGATACCAGCCTTCTGCGCTTAATCTCGGTAAAAACTTTCGATGAGGGACTTGAAATTATTCTCGCGAATCTTGACGATGCCCATTTCGCGACGGGCATTGTCCGGTGAATCGGAGGCGTGCGCGGCGTTAACCATGATGGTCGAGCCGAATTCCCGCCGAATCGATCCCGGAGGCGCTTTGGCCGGGTCGGTCGGTCCGAGCACTTCCCGGATTTTCCGCACGGCATCGATTCCCTCGTAAACGAGAATAATGCACTTCTCCGTGCCTGGTTCGTTCCGCCCCTCGCCGCTCGTCTCGGAAGTGGTATGCCCGGTCATGAACCGCACGATGTTGTTGAATTGCTGCTCGCCTGCCAGGGGACCGAGCAGTCCGCCGATTTGAGTTTGCAACTCCGGTCCGATCGGAATATTCAGTGCCGAACTCAGGATGTCCCTTGACCGCTCCCCAATCGTACCGGCCAGCTTCTCTTTCAGCACATCGCGCACCGGACCGTAGAATTCTTCCGCCTGCGCCACCGTCATGCGGTGCACCTTGATCGCCGTGATGGCCAGCCCCGTGCGCGAAAAAATATCGAGAATATTGCCGGGTCTTCCGCTCGGGAACTTGAAATTGTCCGGCTTGATGATCACCAGCGTCCGTTCGTGCCGCGGATCGGTCACGGTCGGCAGGGCCTTCTCCAGCAGTCCGCCGTCCGTATCGCTGTACCGAGCCCAAATTTTCAACTTCGTTCGCGATTCCTCGATGTTTGGCGAGGCCAGCACCGCCGGCTCGAAGTAACGGACGGAGCCGTCGCGACCGTAAACGATATCGCCATACGTATCGCGGATCGACTCCCCGCCGAGAAAGTTCTTCTTGAAGGTTCCCACCGTCTCGCGAATGCGCCTAACCGCATTTTCCCCCCGAAAAAGAAGTACCATCACCCGCTCGCGCAGTCCGGTGATCGGGTCCGGGGCCAGGTTTTCCTTCACATAATCGCGGATTAATTCCTGAATCTGCCGGTCTTGCGTATCGGCTTCCGTAACGATATTCTGGGCGTATTCGTCGATCAGCGCCTGACTTGGTGCGAACATTTGTGCGCCAACGAGATCGAGCGATGTGCGGGTCAACAAGCGGGCCAGGACGCCACCGGTGCGCGACTTGTAGATCGTGTAGGGGTTGATGATAACGTAACTGAGTTCTTCTGCCATAAGGGGTATTGACCGTAGGCGGTGCGTCGCGGAGGGTCAAACGTAAAAGACTTCACCCCTGTTTTCCTTCGCAATGATTTCCCGTTGGGCCCGTCTTGGAGCGAACTGGTTTTTACCTTGCCGCTCACGCTGAAGTTGGTCGCGTGGCGCTACAAAGTCGCTCACTTTTCCTTGCCTGAAGTAGGGGAACCACCTAGGATCGTTCTTCACGCTGATTGGTAGACCTTGGCTTGCAAACAAAGTTTACCCGGTCTTCGATTTTGTCGGTGTATGCGCTCGTGGCGAAATGGCAGACGCGCTAGATTCAGGTTCTAGTGTCGCAAGACATGGAGGTTCGAGTCCTCTCGAGCGCACTTCTTTCCATCCACTCACTTGACCCCGAGTGCTCTGTTCCGCGTTCCGATCTGCACTTGGCAAACGATAAAATCCCGGCTTCAGTTATCAACAACGTCGATGCTGTTATCGCCGCCAAGGAGAGTTGTGTGTCGGCAGGTGAGGGGCATTCGGTAGCCTGAGATTATTGATGAAAAAACTGATCCTTTCCTTTCTGTTCCTAACGTTCACTGCCTCGCTCTGGGCTGACGATTCGTTGAGACAAGACCTCAACCTCAACCGGGACTGGAAGTTCAAGCTCGGAGATTATCCCGGAGGAGAAGCCCCCTCCTTCGACGATTCGGACTGGAGTGCGATCAACCTGCCCCACTCCTTCGACCTGCCTTATTTCCTCTCGAAGGACTTCTACGTCGGTTATGGCTGGTACCGGAAGCATCTCTACATCAAGCCGGAGTGGTTGTCCAAGCGGGTCTTCGTCGAATTCGAGGGTGCTTTCGACGATGCCGAGGTCTACGTCAATGGGACCAAGATCGGCGAACATAAGGGTGGCTTTACCGGCTTTTCCTTGGACATCACCTCCGCGATCAAGGCAGGCGATAACATCCTCGCGGTACGACTGACGAACGACTGGAATGCGCAGATCGAGCCACGTGCTGGCGACCATACCTTTATGGGCGGCATCTACCGCAACGTGCATCTCGTCGTCACCGATCCACTTCACGTCACTTGGTATGGCACATTTGTCACGACGCCCAACGTCACCCCCGACTCGGCCACCGTCGATGTCAAAACCGAAATTGCCAATCAATCGACCACTGCGGAAAATTGCGATCTTACGACCGACATCCTTGATCCCGACGGCCAATCGGTCGCGCACCTCACTTCGACCCAGCAGATTGACGCCGGGGCCACCGTGACCATCGACCAAACGAGTCCGGCGCTTTCCTCGCCGAAACTTTGGCATCCGGCGCATCCCTTCCTCTACACGGCGGTGACGACCGTTTCCAACGGGACTACGCCCGTGGACGATTATCGGACGACCTTCGGTATTCGCTCGATCCAATGGACGGCCGACCAGGGTTTTTTCATCAACGGCGAACATTTATTTGTTCATGGGGCCAATGTTCATCAGGACCACGCGGGCTGGGGCGATGCGATCAGCAATAACGGAGCCTTTCGCGATGTCAAATTCATCAAAGACGCCGGTCTCGACTTCATTCGCGGCTCCCATTACCCGCATCACCCGGCCTTTGCCGATGCCTGCGACAAACTGGGCGTACTTTTCTGGTCGGAAAATTGTTTCTGGGGCTGTGGCGGAGGTAAAACCGAAGGCCATTGGATGGGCGCAGAGGCCTATCCACCCAATGAGGAAGACCAGGCTCCGTTTGAGCAAAACGCCCTCGATACCCTGCGCGACGAGATTCGCATTTTTCGCAACCACCCCTCCATCGTCGTCTGGAGCATGTGCAATGAAGTCTTCTTCTCGGGCAACCAGGACAAGGTCCAGGGACTCCTCAAGAAGCTGGTCGACGAGACCCATCAACTGGATCCCACCCGTCCCGCCGCCATCGGCGGATGCCAGCGCGGCGATATTGACAAAATCGGCGATGTCGCCGGTTACAATGGAGACGGGGCCACCCGCAAGGAGTTTCAGAATCCCGGAATCCCGAGCGTGGTCAGCGAATACGGTAGCCACGTTTCCGACCGGGGAGATGCGCAGACCGACATCTACGATGGCCTGTTCAAAAAGAAAGAACTCCAGGCCGATACGCCCGAGTATCCGTGGCGCAGCGGGCAGTCGCTTTGGTGTGCATTCGATTACGGCACGGTTTTGGGCCATGTCGGCTGCATGGGGTTTGTCGATTATTTCCGCATTCCGAAGCGCTCCTGGTACTGGTACCGCAATCAGTACCTCCACATTCCGCCGCCGGAATGGCCGGTCAACGGCACGCCCGCCAAGCTCTCCCTCACTGCGGATAAAACTACCATCCAAGGTACCGATGCGACCGATGACTGCCAGGTTCTCGTCACCGTGCAGGACAATGATGGAAAGGCGATTAGTAACTCGCCTCCGGTGACCTTTACCATCGAGTCGGGACCCGGCGAATTTCCCACCGGACGCTCGATTGTCTTCAGCCCGCCGTCGGACGATCCCTCGTCGGATATTCCCATCCGCGACGGCCAGGCCGCTATCGAGTTCCGCTCTTACTTTGGCGGTCAGACGGTCATCCGCGCCACCTCCCCCGGCTTGGAGGATGGCACCATTACCATCACCACGGTCGGAGATCCGCCTTTTGTCCCAGGGCAGTCGCCCCTGGCCCCGGATCGCCCTTACACTCGCTTTGTCGCCGATCATAAGGGAGAGAAGGTCGTCCAGAAGGAGCAAAACATTGCCATCAATCACCCCGTTGGTGCCAGCAGCGAGGCGACCGATCATGGGGCGAAATACGCCAACGACGGCGATCTCTCTACCGGCTGGCAGGCGGCGGACAATAATCCCGGCGCATGGTGGCAAATCGACATGGAGGGACTCGATACCATCTCCTCGGTCGAAACAACCTTCGGCGATGCTGCCAACTATCAATATAAAATCGAAGCTTCCAACGATGGCAATACCTGGACCTTGCTTGTCGATCGGACCCAGAACACCAGCACCGCCAAAGTCCGCCGGGATGCCTGTGCCCCCAACGACCGTAACCGTTACCTGCGGCTTACCATCACCGGCCTGCCTGCCAACCAGGCCGCTTTGGTGGATGAAGTCAAAATTTTCGCCAAGCCGTCACCCTGATCTACCCAGTTTGATCGGCTTGGCCTAATTCCCCCTCGGCAGGGATTTCATCCGCTCCACATTATCGCTGAGAGAGTCGAGCTCGCTCTTCAGCGCCGAACGATAGGCCATCTCGTCCTTCGCCCGTATCTGATTGAAAGGATAAAGACCGCCCCCATCTTGCAGCAAGTCCACCTTGTCGTCCGCAATGCTATCCAGATCGACGATCAATCCGCGGAGCGCATCCAAATGTTGCGATTCATCCCCATCGGCGGTCCTCTCGTAGTAGGACGCATTCGCCTTCATGATTTTCTCGCTCCGTCGGTAAAAATTCGCCACTGCGCCCGAATCCACCTCGTAACGGCCATGCGGACCGCGATTGAGATAGGAATCGAGGCAGCAACTAAGCTCGTGAAATTCGTCCAGTAACACCGTCTCGTCCTTTAGCCGCTCCCAGTCGATCGGCACCCACGCGCTTACCGTGTCCACTCGCAGGCCATAATAGCGCATCGGCCCTCCCAGGGACGAATTTCTACTCGCGAACGAGGACTTGGTCAGGTCGTCCAGCGAAAACACCTTCAGCGCCTCCGTGACCACCCCCAGCACCTTTCCGCTCTTCGGGTGGTAGACCGGTCCTCCGCTGTTCCCGTGATAGAACGGATTATTGAACTCGATTCGCTCCGGCCCGACCCCCAGTATCTTGCCCTTCGAATCCAGTTGCACCCCTCCGCCCGAGCTGTTGCCCGGTGTAATGACCTCGTCGCCCACTTGCACCGTCCGGCTGATCTCGATCGAAACGTCCAGATAATGGTAACCCGCATCTTGCACCGACAGCAACGCCACGTCCCGGTCCCAGGCTCCTTTGGCCGATAGCACCGTTACCTCCGCACCCGAATCCGTGGTGATCTTGAGATTCGGGTTGTTCGCAATCACATGAATATTCGTCACCACCGCCGGCCCCTCGGGTGTCCTAATCAGAAACCCCGCTCCCGAAGCGTTGTCCCCGGATACCGTCACCATGGCGTGCGCCTGTTCTGCTGTAAATTCGACCGAATCCGCGGGTTTGACCGTCGCGTCCGATGGCTCATTCGCTTGCGCCGCCGAAAGATTGCCGCTGTTCGTCGAATCCCGGTCTGCTCCGGCGTCCTGATGCGCCATCGCCAGGGCCGCCTCCACCTCGGTGATTGCTTTCAGCGTCAGCCCGCTCACCCGGTTATCGGGATCGTCCTTCCCCAGCGCGTCGATTGCCTCTTGGACGTCCTCCGCCGCCCCCGCGCGATGGCTCTCATACGCCGTCCCCGCCGGTATGTTTTGCAAATGCGACAGGGAAACTTCGAGCAGATGCGTCTCCTTTTGCGTATTGGCCGCGAACGCCTCCGCCGCGATTATGTTCTTCTGCGCCAACTGCAATTCCTGATACGGACTCACCTCGTCCGCGCCTGCGGCCAGCCCTCCGAAAAAGCTCGCCACCGCACACAGAATCATCGCAGCCCCCTTTCCGGCCTTCCTGCTCAACGCGGTCTGCAACATTCCTGCCCTTATCACGCCCCATAATAAGCGGCAACAACTATCCATCCTTCGCTTGATCGGAGCGCAAAATACCTTGTCTGCTTCCCGAGTATTTCCTAATCCTCGCTGTCTGTTCGGCAACTTGGAGTTGACCTGCCAAACGCATCCCAAAGACGCGAACTTGTCCGCAAGTTTATTTCTTTTACACTTGTTGAATGAAGAAAAGCGGAACTGGCCCTAAAGAGATGATCGAGGATTTTCGCAAAAAATTTGCCAAATCTCTCAATATGCTTATCCCGTTGACTCCCGTGACGCTTGGCCCATGCTTGCTGGATGGCCCGACCGGGTTTCCCCAAGACATTGAAAGAGTTTCGTGAGCAGTTTTCTCAGGAGGACGCATGCTTTGCTTACCTCGGGCAGAGCC
>CAJCII010000201.1 GCA_903970335.1 Bacteroidota bacterium
TCCCGAAGAGCAGGATGAGCTTTTACCGCCCGAACCGGCGGCGGACCAGACCTCGACGGCCAACGAAATCAACCTCAAGGTGCAACGCGTCGAGGAACAGCTTCTCGACCTGAAACGGCAACAGGAGGAGATCGAGCGGCAGAAAAAGGAACTGGACGAACTCAGCCGCAAGCAGCGCGAGTTCGACGAGGGACGCCGCGATATCGTCGAAAAACTGACCCGTGGGCTAGTCCTGCTCGAACGCGAGGAATTCGAAGTCAAACGGGAACTCGAACAGATCAAGATCGTCCGCGACAGTTTTGCGGAACATCTTAGCCAGACGGAAAACATCCATCCCTCCGATTGGTCCAGCGAAGAACTTCCAAGCGAATTGACCAAGGCGCTCGCCCGGGTCGATCAGGCCAAGGCGATCTACAGCCAGTCCAGGGCCCGGCTGGCTGCCCTCCGCCAGGCGGAAGAGGGGCCGACGGCGGAGCTCCCCACCGAGCTCAGCTCGGATCTTGCGCCCTACGAGAAATCGTTCGGGGCCATGGCCCGCGAGGGCTTTGCCTACTCGGCGCTCCCGCTCGGCCTCATCAGCGTTTTTCTTCTTCTCGCCTACTTGGTCCTTCACCATTGATCGACCATGGCGTGGAATCGCAACGTTCCCGATCCGTTGGAAAACAAGCGACGCAGCTTGGCGGAACGGGAAAGGCATCTCGCCGAGCAGATGGCGCGATTGAAAGATGCGTTGCAACAATCGGGGGTTCCCGATCCCGCCGACTTAAGACCGACCGAGCCTCCCGTCTGGCGCATGGAGGAGGATCACTTGCCCCACCGGACGGTCGACCCGACTCCGGCGCGCAATCGGAACCTGGGCAGCCAACGTCGGCGCGACATGATCTGGTTCTTCATTTTCCTCATCGTCCTGGTCGCCGTCCTGAGCATCGGAATCTGGGTCGCCTATGTGCACATCACCGCGCCGAACAACGGGGCATGATCTTTCTGTTCCCTTGCCGTGGGAGCCGCTTATGATGCCGCGATGAGCGAGTCTCAACCGGTACCGGAAGACGACGGGACCCTCCGTTCGCTCCTGCTGGAAAATCTCGCGATGGCGGCGCTGATTTTCGGCCTGCTGGAAATCTGGCGACCTCTCTATTTCCTGACCGACGACAACTTGGCGGGCGGTTTCCCGCTCCTGACCGGCATGGGGCACCGGCTGGCCGAAGGCCGCTCCCCCTTCGTCGCCGATTCCATCTACGGCGGAAACTTCGACCTCCTGCGCGACTGCACCGACTTCGTCTGGCATCCGGTCTACCTGCTGGCCTCCCTCCTCGCCGTAACCCCGGCCCACGACTGCATCATGGACGTGGTCGCGTTCTTCTTCCTCATGCTCGCCGCCGCAGGCTTCGTCACCCTGGCCCACCATCTTCGCAAGGAACTCGGTCTCGGGTTGAGCGACGCACGAATCATGCTCTACACGCTGAGCTTCACCTATAGCATGATCGTTTTGACGACGGGCTCGAGCTGGCTCAACTTCCTCGGCAATCACAGCGCGCTCCCGTGGCTGGCCTTGGGCATTCTGCAGACCTCGTGGCGGCGCGGCCTGAGTCTCGTCACGCTCTTCTCGCTCCATCATATCCTCGCCGGACACCTCGCGGCCACAGTCAGCAACACGATTTTTCTCAGCCTGTTCGCCCTCGGCCTCTCCTGCTACCGCCGCTCCTTCCTGCCGCTGTTTTCCTGGGTCGGAGGGTACGCGCTCGCCGTGCTGCTGCTTTCGCCTCTGCTGGTCCCGGCTTTGCAGGGCTTCTTCGACGCCGACCGGGCCGAGGGGCTGACGCGCGCGACGATGAGCAAATTCGCCATTCCCGCCAGCCTCTTTCCCTTCTCCTACTTTTTCTCGATCTTCAGCGCGCTCCTCCCGATGCGTATCGGCTTCGGCACAACCCAGCTCTATTACGCCAGCGCTTTCGTTTCCTGCGCTGCCGCCTGGGCCATCGTTCCCGCCTTGATGAGCCGGGCACCGTGGCGCGGACCGGAACTCCTCTGCGCGGGGCTGGTGGCCCTCGCGGCCCTGGTCGTGATTCGGCCCCTCTGGATGAGCGAGCTCATGCTGCATGTCCCGCTCCTCAAATCGATGCGCTGGCCGTTCCGCGAAATCCTCCAGTTCCAGTTCTTTCTCCACCTCTTCCTCGTCCTGCGACCTCCGGGCGGATCGGTCCCGTTCCAGCGCCTGATCGTCACCTGCGGCCTGTTTCTCTTTCTCATGCCGCTCTTCTTCTTGCCCGCGCCCACCTTTCATCCCATGCGGCTGGACCGCCAGCTCCTCTTTTCCGGCGGCTCGTACCGCTACTGGGCGGAGGTCAAATCGCACCTCGGACCGGATGACGTCATCGTGCCAATGGCCGACCCGGAATTGCTCCACAAAAATCCCTTCGACGTGCCGTTCAGCCTCCTCGGCTGCTACAATTTCCCGATCCTGTTCCAGTTCCGCAGTGCGACCGGCTACTCCCTCACCGCCCCCCGCAATCAACTCTACGTCACCGTCGTCCCGGCGGTGAACATCGGCGTTTTTAGTCCCGACCAAAAGGCCGCCATCCTCAAGGAAAGACCCGACGTCAAATTCGTCACCCTGGAAAGCGTCCACCCGCTCAAGCTTACGCTCAGCTCCCGCGACGGCCCGACCTTCGACCTCACGCCCTTCGTTCCCGCCCAATAAGCCCGGAGCCGTTTCCGCCCATAACGCAAGTCATTTGCAAAAATTAGTTGCAAGTTAATTGCGTTTATCCTACGCTCTCTTCCCCATGGAAACTCCCCTCCCCGTTATCGTCTGCCTCGCCACTCTCGGACTGACCGGCAGCTTCCTCCGTGCCGACAACCCCAAGATCGTCGCGGCGGAAAACTTCTACGGCGGTGTCGCGCAGCAAATTGCAGGCAGCGGCGCCACCGTCACCAGCATCCTCTCCAATCCCAACCAGGACCCGCACGAATTCACCACCGACGCCTCGACCGCCCGCGCCGTGGCCGACGCCGATGTCGTGATTTACAGCGGCATCGGTTACGACTCGTGGATGGACAAGCTGCTCGGCACGGGCGGGAAGCCGGGGCGCGTCGTGATTTGCGTTGCCGACCTCATCAGCGCGAAGGACGGCGAAAACCCCCACATTTGGTACGATCCCCCCACCATGCCCGCTCTAGTCGACAAGCTCGCGACCACCCTCCCCGCGCCTGATCCCACCGACCGCACCCTCTACCGGCAACGCGCCGACGACTTCAAGGCCTCAATGAAGCCGGTGCTCGACCAGATCGTCTCGATCAAAGCAGCTCACCCCAATCTCACCGTCACCGCCACCGAGCCGGTCTTCGGCTACATGGCTGGGGCGCTCGGCTTCAAGATGCTCAACTACGATTTCCAGGTCAACGTGATGAACGACACGGAACCGACCGCCCAGCAGACGGCCGCTTTCGAGCAAAGCCTCACTTCGCATTCCGCCAAAATCCTCTTCTACAACAGCCAGGTGACCGATCCCACCACGGACCGCCTCAAGAAAATCGCCCAGACCGCAGGCGTGCCGATTGTCGGCGTGACCGAAACCCAACCGCTCGAGCATAAAACCTACGTCGAGTGGATGCTCGCCGAATTGCACGACGTGGAAGCTGGTCTCGCGGCCCAGTCGCGCTAGACTAAGCAGGTCATGTCGCAGGCCCTCACCATCTCCAATTTGCGCGTCACGCTCGGCGGGAACGAAATTCTCACCGGCATCGACGCCACCATTGCGGAAGGCGAGTTCATCGGCATCTTCGGCCCCAACGGAGCGGGCAAGACGACCCTCGTCCGCGCGATCCTCGGCAACCTCCGCCCCACCACCGGCTCGATCTCCATCTTCGGAGAACCTCCCGCCCAAGCCGCGCGCCGGATCGGCTACATGCCACAGGGAAATTCCGGCCTCGAACTCACCGCCCTCAGCGCCCGCGCCATGGTCGAGGCCGTTTGCCGCGGCGAAAAATGGGGCATTCCCTGGACCACCCCCAACGACCGCCGCGAAGTCGAGCGCGTCCTCCAACTCGCCGGTGCGGCCACGTATGCGGACCGCCCCTACTCCGTGCTTTCCGGCGGCGAACGTCAGCGCGTCATGCTCGCCCAGGCGCTCCTCGGTCGGCCCCGCCTCCTGGTCCTGGACGAACCGCTGGCCAGTCTCGACCCGAAAAACCAGTCGCTCCTCATCGAATGCATCGCCGAGATCAAGCGCCAGACCCGGGCCACCGTCCTCTTTGTCGCTCACGACATGAATCCGCTCCTCCACGTCATGGACCGCGTCCTCTACATGGCGGGCGGCGGCGCGGTCCTCGGCCCGCTCGATGAGGTGGTCAACTCCGAATCGCTCACCCAGCTCTACCGTTTCCCCATCGAAGTCGTCCGCGCCGGGCCACGCGTCTTCGTCGTCGCAACCGAAGGCAACGTCACCGAGTCCGAGTGCGCCCATCACGACCATGATTGATTCGCTCGTCAACTACCTCGGCTACGAGTTTGTCCGCAACGCCCTCCTTGCGGGCACGCTCTCCGCCATCCTCGGCGCGATCGTCGGTTATTTCGTCGTGGTGCGGAACGTCGGCTTCGCCGCCCATGCCCTCTCCCACATCGGGTTTGCCGGTGCGGCGGCGGCGGCCCTGCTGGGCCTGAGCCCCCTCCACGGCATGTTGATCTTCACCCTGGCCGCGGCCCTTTTCATGGGCGTGGCGGGCGACCTCCTGCACCGCCGGGACATGGCCATCGGCATGGTACTCTCCTTCTCGCTCGGTCTCGGCACGCTGTTCCTCAGCTTCTATCGCCAGAGCTTTGCCGGGCAGGCCCGCTCGATTCTCTTCGGCAGTATCTTCGGCGTTTCCTCGGGTGAGGTCGAAGAAATCGCCCTCCTCTCCGCTCTCAGCCTGGCCCTCCTTGCCTTCTTTTCCCGTCGCCTCCTCTTCGCCAGCATCCAGCCCCGCCTCGCCGAGGCCAAAGGTCTGTCCCTCACCACGCTTTCCGCCGCCTTCATGATGGTCCTGGCCGTTTCCGTCACACTCGCCAGCCAGATCGTCGGCATCCTGCTCGTTTTCACCCTCGTCATCGCTCCGGCGGGCATCGCGCTCCGTTTATGTCGCTCCGTTTGGGCGGGGATTGTTACGGCGGTCGCCCTCGGTGTGCTCGTCGTCTGGATCGGCATCCTCCTCGATTGCCTGACCGACTGCCCCGCGACGTTTTGGATCACCGCCATCTTTTTCCTCCTCTATCTCGCCGTCGAAGGCTTTTGCCGCCTCACCAGCCGGTGACCTCCGCCCCGGACAATTCGTTCGCGATTTCCGAGACTTCTGCACCAACGACGGGTTTGTATAGTCTCCCTCATGCCCTCCACCAACTCCCTCCGACTCGCCTCCCTCGCGGCCCTTCTCTTCACCGCTCTCTCCTTGCGCGCCGATGATCAACCGCCCACCGAGTGGATCGATCCCGACACCGGCCATCGCATCGTCCGCCTCTCCCGCGAGCCGGACAGCGCCAGCCTCTACTTCAACCAAAACGCCTACACCGCGCAGGGCGACAAGCTCATCATCACCACGCCCGAAGGCATCTCCACCATCGACCTTAAGACCCACGCCATCGACTCCGTCGTCCAGGGCAAGGTCAAGGTCATCGTCGCGGGACGCAAAAGCCGCCAGGTCTACTACCTCAAAGATGGCATCGTCTATGCCGCCGATCTCGATACCCATGCCTCGCGCAAAATCGCCCCGCTCCCGCTGAACGGCTCCGTCTCCACCCTGAACGCCGACGAGACCCTTCTGGCTGGCAGCACCTCGCCCGGCGGCGGATCGGCCTGGGAAACCAGCGGCGTCACCGCCAGTGCCGCAGCCGCGCCGTTGACCGGCTATACCGGACAGGAAGCCATGACCGGCCCTCACGGCGAGAAACTGACTTTCGCCGAGCAAAAAGAGGTCAAGCTCGACCACCGGCTGGAGCAACACCTGCCCATGACCCTCTTCACCCTCAACACGACAACGGGCGAAGTAAAGACCTTCTACCACAGCACCGACTGGCTCAATCACCTCCAGTTCTCCCCCACCGATCCCACCCTCCTGATGTTCTGTCACGAAGGCCCCTGGCACAAAGTCGACCGCATCTGGAACATCCGCACCGACGGCACCGGATTGACTCTCATCCACAAGCGCACCATGAACATGGAAATCGCCGGCCACGAATTCTGGAGCGCCGACGGCAAGACCATCTGGTACGACCTCCAGACCCCGCGCGGCCAGGACTTCTGGGTCGCCGGGTACGAACTCGCCACCGGCGCGCGCACCTGGTACCACCTCGAGCGCAACGAATGGTCCGTCCACTACAACGTCTCGCCCGACGGCACAATGTTCGCCGGGGACGGCGGCGACAGCGAAATGGTCGCCCACGCGCCCGACGGCAAATGGATTTACCTCTTCCGCCCGCAGCCGATTCCCGATGTCGCGGGCCTCTCCGCGCCCGACGCGAAGGACCTCATCCGGCCCGGCTACTTCCAGTCCGAGCGCCTCGTCAACATGTCGAAGCACCAATACCGCCTCGAACCGAACGTCAGCTTCACCCCCGACCAGAAATGGATCGTCTTTCGCTCCAACATGTTCGGCCCCACCCAGGTCTTCGCCGTCGAAATCGCCAAAGCAAAGTAAGAGCGCTACCGCTTCACCTTCGTCGCCTTGACCCGCCCCGGATCGCGCGCATTCAGGACCGCCTCGTCGTAGGTGATCAGCTTGTCCGCATAGAGTTCGCACACGCTGGCGTCGAAGGTCATCATTCCGTCCTTCGCCCCGATCTCGATCATGCTGATGATTTGCTGGAAGCGCCGGTCGCGCAGGCAGGAGCGGACGCCGTCGTTCATCACCATCACTTCCGCGCACAGGACGCGTCCCGTTCCGTCGGCCCGGGGCAGGAGCCGTTGTGCGACAATGGCCTGCAGCGCGTTGCCGAGCTGCGCGATGATCTGTCCTTGCTGGTCGGCGGGGAACGCATCGACGATCCGGTCGATCGCCTTCGGCGCGTCGATGGTGTGGAGCGTGGCCAGGACGAGATGCCCGGTCTCCGCCGCCGTGATCGCTGCCGAAATGGTCTCGAGGTCGCGCATCTCGCTGATCAAAATCACATCGGGATCCTGGCGCAGCACGTGCCGCAGCGCGGCGGGAAACGACTTCGTATCGGTGCCGATCTCCCGTTGCTTGACCCTGCAGAGATGGTGCGCGAAGACGTACTCGATCGGGTCCTCGATGGAGATGATCACGCCGGAGCGGCTGCGGTTGATCTCCTCCACCATCGCGGCCAGCGTGGTCGTCTTGCCCGAGCCGGTGATGCCCGTGACGATGACCAGCCCCTGTTCGAGCGCACACAGTTCCCGGACCACCGGCGGCAGGCCCAATTCGTCGATCCGCGGAATTTTGTCCGGGATATGGCGGAACGTCGCCTCGACGTTGCTCCGGCTGTAGTGGGCGTTGCCCCGGAAACGGCCCAGCGTGTCGACCATGAGGGCGAAGTCGAGCTCGAAGGTCTCCTCGAAGCGGCTCCGCTGGCTTTCCGTGAAAACGCTGTAGATCAACTCGCGGCACGTTTCCGCATCGAGGACCTTTTCCGCCACGGGCACCAGTTCCCCGTGCACGCGGGCCATCGGTTGCGAACCGGCGCAGAGATGCAGGTCGGAGCCGCCCCGCTCCACGGTCAGGGCGAGAAACTGGATGATATCGACGTCGAGGTCCATGGTCAGTGCTTGATGCTGATGGCGGTGATGCCCCGGAGTTGCCGGAGCAGCTCGTGCGGATTCGCGGCGGCCTCGATGCCGGTCGCCTCGGTGATGCGCTTGGTCTTCACCAGCGCGACGAGCGACTGGAGGAACGTGACGTTGGCTGGGTTGTCGCCTTTCGCCACAAAGTCGGCGAGGTCGCGGAATTTCCCCTCGAGGATCCACTTTCGCGTCACGGCTTGGTTCTCGAAATGTTCGACCGCGAGAATGCGTCCTTCCGGCAAAGCTGGGACGAGCTTCTGGCACAGGACACCGATGAGTTGCTGGGACAGAAGCTGGAGGACGCCCTCCCGTTGCCCGGCGTCGAAGAGATGGGTCAGCCGCTCCAGCGCGTCGAGCACGCTGGAACTATGCAGCGTGGCGAGCACGAGGTGCCCGGTCTCCGCCGCCTGCAGGGCGGTGATGGCCGAGGCCGCGTCGCGGATTTCCCCGAGCAGGATGACGTTCGGGCTTTGGCGCAGCGACCTCCGCAATCCTTCCGCGAAGGTCGGGGTATCGGGCCCGACTTCCCGCTGGGTGAAGAGGCACCGGTCGGGAGCGAAGAGGTACTCGATCGGGTCCTCGATGGTCACGACATGGCGGTGGTAAGTCCGGTTGAGCCAGTCGAGGCAGGCCGCGAGCGTGGTCGATTTGCCGCCGCCGGTCGGCCCGGTGACCAACACCAGGCCCGAGGTCTTGGCGACCCACGCGGTTAGCAGCTCGACGGGGAGGCCCAGCGTATCGAGGGCGGGAATCTGGGTCTTGATCGGGCGGAGGACGGCGCCGCGCTGGAAGAGCGCCCGGAAGAGGTTGACCCGGAAGCGGGTGCCGTCGGTGGCGACGTAGCTGCCGTCGTGGTCCGTGGTCGAGGCGTCGGCGCCGCAGTGGGTCCAGAAGGCCTCAAGTTCCTCCGGGGTGATGGGGGGCTGGTCGATGGGGACGAGGTCGCCGTCGATGCGGAATTGGGGGGGCTGGTCGGAGTGGAGGAAGAGGTCCGAGGCCCCGTTTTGGACGGCCTGGCAACAGAGGCTATCGATGACTTCCACGGGCCAAGCATAGGGCCGGGGCGGGCACTTGGGCAAGGCCGGAGCCGGGCGGGTTTGGGTCAAAATTGGCTTATATGGCCTAAAGAAATAGGTCAGACTGGGCAGAGAGGCCGTTTAGGCCAGAGAGGCGATTTGCGTTGGAGGCGGGGGATGGGTAGGGTCGCGGGATGGCGCGAACGACTTCCCGACCGAAAAAGCTGTGGTACCGGCCCTTGGGGTTGCTGAAGCGGATGGCCCTGAGCGCGCTGTTGGTGTATGTAGCGGTCTGCGTGTTTCTTTTTTCGATCCAGAACAGCCTGACGTACCCGATCAAGGCGTCGGGGGCCGAGGTGCCGCACGACGAGGCGATCAAGATCGCGGGGCACTACGGGCTGGTGCCGTGGGCGGGGACGACGCCGGGAGCGACCGGGCCGCAGGGGTATGTGCCGCGGGATTTTGCGAATCCGACGCCGCGGGGGACCATCGTGGTGTTTCACGGGAACGGGGGATGGTGCGCGGACCGGACGGAGTATCTGGATGCGTTCCGGCAGCGGGGGTTCCGGGTATTTCTCTACGAGTATCCGGGTTACGGGGGACGACCGGGGAAGCCGAGCGAGGCGACGATTGTGCCGGACGGGCAGGCGGTGGTGCGGGCGCTGGATGCCGCCG
>CAJCII010000202.1 GCA_903970335.1 Bacteroidota bacterium
CCCTTCAAGATTTCCACGCTCAAGGATGTCATCCTCAAATATGCCCGGGAAAGCGCAACGGAAGCAAATCAAGACCGATAAGGGATTACTCTGCGGGAGGCGCCCCGCCGCTTCTAAACGGACGAATGAAAAGCGCCATGACCGCCGAGGCGACGGAGACCCAGGCCATGACCCAGAAGACATCGAGGAAGGCCATGATTTTCGCCTGATCCGCCATGTTTGAGGCAAGAAGCGCCTCGGCATGGATCGTCGCATCCCGGGCGGTAAAACCACCCTGCATCATCTGAGCGCTGTAGGCCTGAAGACGCGCTGTCACGGCAGGGTCGCCCGCAGAGAGGTGTTCGACCAGAAACGTCTGGTGCACCTGTTCGCGCCGGGCCTCCATCGTCGTGACAAAGGAAATGCCGAAGCTGCTGCCAAGATTGCGGAAGAGATTCGTCAGGCTCGAAGCCTTGTTGTTGAGATGCTTCGGCAAATAGGAGTACGCCAGATTACTGACCGGGATGAACAAGAAGGCGATGCCAAAGCCCTGGATGAGGCGGATGAAGATAAATGAGTCGTAATCGGCACTCAAATCGAGACCGCTGTAGTACCAGAGAGCCACGGCTTGGAGAAGAAAACTTGCCCCGATCAGCCGCGCCGCGCCGAATTTCGGGAAGATAAATTTCACCACCAGCGGTGCCATGAAGACGACGACGATGGCCGCCGGAGATACGGCCCAGCCCGACTGGTAAGCCGTATAGCCGAAAAGCCCCTGTAACATTTGCGGAATCAGTACGGTGCTCCCGATCAAGACGAAGCCGAACATGAAGTAAAACAAATTGGCGAGGGCGAAATTGCGCTCTCGCAGCAGTGTGAGATCGACCACCGGGTCCTTGTGCCGCAACTCCCACCAGATGCCTCCGAACAAGGCGACCATCGAGATGCTAAGGAAGGTGACAATGAAATTCGATTCGAACCAGTCGTCGCGTTGCCCTTTATCCAATACGACCTCGAGGCAACCGAAGGCGAGCGCGATCAGGATGATGCCGATGAAATCGACCTTCAAGCCGTCTTCTCGGGTCTTGCGCATTTCCTCCTTCATCCGGTCGGAATCGGTGACGACCATGTGGCTGAGAAAAAGGGAGAGCAAGCCGATGGGCACGTTGATGTAGAAGACCCAGCGCCAACTGAAGTGATCGGTGATCCAGCCTCCGAGGGTCGGACCGATGGCCGGGGCGGTGACAATCGCCATGCTGTAGAGCGCGAAAGCAGCGGAGCGTTTCTCCGGCGGAAAGGTATCGACGAGGATTGCCTGTTCGCAAGGCGCAAGACCGCCGCCGCCGATGCCCTGCAGGACACGGAAAAAAATGAGCAGCCCGAGACTCGGAGCCAGTCCGCACAAAAACGAACTGATCGTGAAGAGCGCAACGCAGGTCATGTAGTAACGTTTGCGCCCAAAGGCGCGGCTCAACCACGCGCTGAGAGGAAGAACCACGGCATTCGCGACCAGATAGCTCGTGAGGATCCAGGTGCTTTCGTCGATCCCGGAACTCAGCCCACCCGCGATGTGCGGCAGCGCGACGTTGGCAATGGTGGTATCGAGAATCTCCATGAAGGTCGCCATCGTCACCACGATGGCCACAACCCATGGATTGAAAACGCGCTTTTCCGCTGGTGCGGCGGCGAATGCGCCAGCCCCCGCGACCGCCGCAGCACTCACCGGACCTTGACCTCCGGCGTGACGGATAGCCCCGGCGTAAAGAGGGCCAGCACGTCTGGCGTTTCGTCGAACAGGATTTTTACCGGCACCCGTTGCACCACCTTGACGTAGTTGCCGGTGGCATTTTCCGCAGGAAGAAGGCTGAAACGGGCACCCGTTCCCGCCTGAAGGCTATCGACATGACCCTTGAAAACACGGCCCGGAAAGGCATCGACCTGGATCGTAGCGGGCTGTCCCGGTTGCATGTGAGTCAGTTGCGTTTCCTTGAAATTGGCTACAACCCAGATCTCGTGTGGAACAATGGAGAAAAGCGTTTGTCCAGTCTGGATATAGTCTCCCGGCTCGACGTTCTTGCGCGTAATGCGTCCGTCCATCGGTGCCGTGATGTGGGTGTACTCAAGATTAAGCCGGGCTTGTTCGAGTTGCGCCTCCGTGACGTTAAGCGCGGCCTGCGTTGTGTCCATGTCTTCCTTGGAAATGGCCTTGGTGTTGACCAAAGCGACATCGCGGTCGTAATCGCTTTTGGCCTTGTCGTAGTTGGCCTGGGCCTGATGGAGCTGCACTTCGTAATCGCGCGGATCGATCTGGACGAGCAGTTGGCCTTGTTTCACCTCGTTATTATCGTCGATAAGGACGCTTTGTACGGTGTTGGATAGCTTCGTTCCGATCGTGGCCACATGTCCTTCGATGAAGGCATCGTCGGTCGATTCGTAAGAATAGGAGTGAATCAATACCCCGATGCCCCAGATCAAAACCGCCAGCAAGGCGATGCCAACGACCGCGCGTATAATCAGCGGGACAGGGGACGACGCAGCAGGCGAATCGTTTGTTTTCGGTGATACGGTCTTTGTTGATTCAGAGCTCATAAAAATTCAATAAGGACTAAGTGAGCACGCTCCACGTTCCGGTCAAACGTGTTGCGTAAAATTGATACCATTGCCCTTCCAATGTTCCTTCTGGAACGGGCAGTTCGGTTTCGGAGAGAACGGAAAGCCCCAATTCGCCAACCAGTTTTTCCAAGGCACGCCAAGGGGTGCTGCGTTGTTCCACGGCAAAGCCTAACACGGCCCCATCTTTCAGGAGCGAGACAATATGGGGCAACGCCATATAATGGGGCACATAATCGCCGATGAGGCCCACGCTGATCGCAAAATCGTACGGCACGGGCAAGGTGGGACATGCCTCCGGTGCGAGCAAATTCGCCCGGTACAAGTGGCGATAGCACCCAGTAGCCCTCGCTAGATCGAGCATGACGGGGGAAAGGTCGATTCCGTCGAGCGGACGACGCAGCCCCAGCGCACACAACGCATCGCCCAGCACTCCCGAACCGCACCCGACGTCGATGCCCTGCATCTCCGGTTCGAGATGAGGAAGCAACGCCGCCGCCGCACCGAGGGGAACTCTACTGGCCACCATGGCGCGATGGTACTCCGGACCGACGCGGTCGAAGGCCGCCTGCACCGCCTGAACGGATCCATAGCTCGCCCCCCAGATGGTATCTTCAATCGGAAATTTCATGGAGGCACAATCGCCACTATGATGTAAGTTTCTGATCGAAACCGCGACACATTCTTATGCAAAAAATCATCAAGTCCGACGAGGAATGGAAGAACCAACTCACCGAGGAACAGTACCGGATCACACGCCGCAAGGGCACGGAACGGGCCTTCTGTGGGGTTTTTTACGATAATCATCTTGATGGCGCCTACCATTGCATCTGCTGCGATCTTCCCCTTTTTGCCTCGAACGCCAAATTCGATTCCGGCACCGGCTGGCCCAGTTTCTTTCAGCCGGTGTCTCCGGAGAATGTCGCGACCGCAACCGACCTCAGCCACGGGATGCGCCGCACCGAGATCGTCTGCGCCCGTTGCGATGCACATCTCGGGCATGTCTTCGAGGACGGGCCGCGTCCCACCGGACTGCGTTACTGCCTGAACTCGGCTTCCTTGAAATTCATCGAGGCAAATCCGAAAAATTCGGACGGACCCGAGACAAAGCTGGCCGAGGCCTCCTTCGGCGCGGGTTGCTTCTGGGGTGTCGAAGCCGCCTTTCGTGCGTTGCCCGGAGTTCGCGAATCGGCGGTCGGCTATCAGGGCGGGACGCTAAAAAATCCGACTTACGAGGAAGTCTGCTCCGGCGAAACCGGCCACGCTGAAGTCGTCCACGTTAAATTCGATCCGTCCGAGATCTCGTACGAAAAGTTGCTCGATCTCTTTTGGGAAGAGCACGATCCAACCACACCGAACCGGCAGGGCCCCGACCACGGCACACAATATCGCTCGGTGATTTTCACCTACACCCCGGAGCAGAAGACAGCGGCGGAAAATTCAAAAGCAAAACTGGAGGCGGCAGGCCGCTTCAAGCGCCCGATCGTTACGCAAATCGTCGCCGCGCCCGAGTTCTATCGTGCCGAAGAATATCATCAGCGTTACCTGGAAAAGCGGGGCCAGCGCAGTTGTCGGATTTGACGAAAAATCGCGCTCCCCTCCTCGTTACCAATCTGTCACACGATTTTTGCGAGTCTTCATTGCAAATCGCTCCACACCCTTTATAGAAAGCCCATGGGAAATCCGTCGGAACCGTGGGATGTCGCCCGCGCGCTCCAAACCTACAACATCGCCCGCTGGGGCAGCGGCTACTTTGGCGTCAATGATGCTGGCAACATGACCGTCCGCCCCGTGCAGGACCAAGGCCCCGCCCTCGATCTCATGGCGGTCATGCAGGAAGCGCGCTCACGCGGTCTGACCTTCCCATTGCTCATCCGGTTTCAGGATTTGCTGCGACACCGCGTCCAAGTCCTGAATGAGGAGTTCCGCGCCGCCATCGCCGAATCGGGCTATCAGGGCAGTTACCGCGGCGTCTTCCCGATCAAGGTCAACCAGTTGCGCGAGGTCGTGGAGGAGATCATGGACGCGGGATCGCCCTACAAGTTCGGCATCGAGGTAGGCAGCAAACCGGAGCTCTTCGCGGCGCTGGCGATTCATCGCGATCCGGAATGCCTGCTCATCTGCAACGGTTACAAGGATTCCCTCTACATCCAGATGGCCCTGCTCGGACGCAAGCTCGGCAAGACCTGCATCATGGTGGTGGAAAAAGTGGAGGAATTGAAGGCCATCATCGAGGTGTCCCGGCAACTCGGGGTGCGCCCCATCGTCGGAGTCCGCATCCGTCTCCTCGCGAAAAGCTCCGGGAAGTGGGCGACTTCGGGCGGAGAAAACGCCAAGTTCGGTCTTTCGACCAGCGAAGTAATGGAAGCAGCCGAACTTCTCCGGACCTATCAGATGGCGGATTGCCTGAAGTTGATGCACTTTCATATTGGCTCGCAGATCCCGGACATCCAGACCGTCAAACGCGCGGTGCGCGAGGCGGCCCGCTATTACGCCAAGCTGAGCAAGCTCGGCTTCCCTCTGGAATACCTCGATGTCGGCGGCGGTCTCGGTGTCGATTACGACGGCAGCCGTTCCGCCTACGATAGCAGCGTCAACTACTCTCTCGGCGAGTATGCCCGCGACGTGGTCTACAATGTGGCCGACGTCTGCAACGAGGAAAAGGTGGCGCACCCGTCGCTCATCAGCGAAAGCGGACGCGCCATCGTCGCGCACCACTCGGTCCTTCTCGTCGACATCTTCGGGGTAATCGAGAAGACCAAGGCCAAGGCCTTCGTTCCCACCGAGGGCACAGAGATCCCGAAACCGGTGGCCGATCTTCTCGAACTCCGCCACACGCTCAACAAAAAGAATCGCCGCGAACACTTCCATGACGCCGTGCAAATCAAGGACGATGCGCAGGCCCGCTTCGACCTCGGCCTGCTCGATCTCGCCACCAAGGCGCAGGTCGAGACGCTTTTCTGGGAAATTGCCGAAAACGTCGTGCGACTCTACGAAGGCTCCAAGTCCATTCCGGAGGAAATCTACGATCTGAAAGATTCCCTCGGAGACCAGTTCCTCTGCAATTTTTCCGTCTTTCAGTCCCTGCTCGATCACTGGGCCTTGGGCCAGCTCTTCCCGATCGCGCCGATTCATCGACTAAACGAAGCGCCGGAACATAATTCGACCCTCGTTGATATCACCTGCGATTCCGACGGCAAGATCAGCAGTTTTATCGACAGCGACGGCGAAGTCAGCAAGACCCTCCCGCTTCATCCGCTCAACGGGAAACCCTACTACCTCGGCATCTTTCTTCTTGGTGCGTATCAGGACATCATGGGCGATCTCCACAACCTTTTCGGACGCGTCAATGAAGCCCATGTCTTTCTCGACTCCGATGAAGAGAGCGGTTTCTACATTGAGGAAACAATTCCCGGCAGCACCATCTCGGAAGTCTTGGGCAATGTCCAGTATGATGCCACCACGCTTGCCCGTGGGATGAAGGAGCAGATCGACCGCGCGATCAAGGCCGATGTGCTGAAGCCCAATGAAGGAATGCGACTGCTCGAGTCCTACGAACTGGGACTCAAGTCGTCGACTTACCTGCAATTCTAAGCTCTTGTCGCAGTTGCTTACTCGCTTACGCAGTCGGCGCGGGCCCAATGGTTTGACCGGGACAAAAGGTGGGATTAAACGTTAGATCCTTGACCTTGTCCCCAGTCATAAAGGCTTGGTTCAAGGCTTCCGCCGCACACAGCCCACCCCTGAAAAACTCGAACCGCACGGTGGTCAATGCCGGCTCGACGTAATTGAGATAGGGCCAACTGTGAAAGCTGACGATACTGAGGTCCGCTGGGACCTGTAGTCCCTCATTTCGGCGCGCATGAAAACTTACCATCGAACCGAGACTGTCGTCGAACGCGATCACCGCCGTGGGACGAGGCCGCGCCATCAGCAAATCTTTCGCAGCCTTGAAGACATCTCCTTCCTCACCGTGGGCGGAGAATTCGAGGACCTGGGCCGGATCGATTCCCGCCACGCTCAAGGCATCCTGCACACCCATCCGCTTGGGCAAGTCCATCGCGGCATCGAAGCCGGTCAGAAGTGCAAAGCGTTTGTGTCCCAAATTTAACAACCGTTGTGTCATTGACCGGGCGGCCTCTTGCTGCCCCAACAGAATGTGTGGAGCGTCCAGTCCAGACTCCGCGAAAACGATTAAAGGAATGTTGCGCTCCCTGATCACGTCGATATCCGCTGCGGTGACGTCCTGTGGAACGATAATGACCCCGGAAAGATTGCTCGCCTTTTCCGGGCGCCATTCTTTTGGCGCGTTACAAATCAAAAGAGTTGCCGAACGCACGCGTGCCATCGCGGTCTGCACGCCCCGAATCATTTCTGCGATAGGACGATGCTCCGCCGACTGAGGCGATTTCATCAAGATGCCCATGTTGCGATAAACGCGAGTGCCACGACCATGGGCAAAAGTACCCTTGCCATGTTTGCGATAGATGAGACCCCTGTTTTCCAAATCACTCAAAGCCAGTCGAACCGTAACACGACTGATGTTAAAGCGTCGGCATAACTGATGTTCGCTGTCTATGGGAAAAGCACCCTGCTCAGGGCTTTGGAGAATTTCTTCGGTCAGCGCAGAAACGACACGCGCACGGGCAGTAGAGGTTCGTTTTGAGGTCACGTCTCTATTGTTTTAACGTTCTTCGCTAAAATCAAGATAAAGAGATGAATATCCTTAAACCATGCACATATTACAAAGAAAATAAATCTATTAAGGTAGCTAACGGGTTTCGTGGCGAACCGGATCGTCAAAGCGCGTGTAGGGCGCATGGAAAAGAATGTCGAGTCGATCCGTCGGGCCGTTGCGCTGCTTGGCAATATTCAGCGAGTACGGGATAATCGGGCCCGAGGGCCGTTCGTTTCCGTCCGCATCCTTGTCGGCCTCCGGACGATGCAGAAGAAGAACGACGTCGGCGTCCTGTTCGATCGCGCCCGATTCGCGCAAGTTATGCAAAGCGGGTTCCGACTTCGACTCCTCGGAACGACGGTTGAGCTGCGCCAGGATGATGATCGGGATGCTGAGCTCCTTGGCCAGCGCCTTGATTCCACGCGAGATTTCCGCCACCTCGTTCTGGCGATTGTCCTTCGCCTGGGCCGATTCGGAACGGAGCAGCTGGAGGTAATCGATGAGGAGGAGCTCGATGCCGTATCGGTCCTTCATTCGCCGGGCCTTGCCGCGCAGTTGGGTGATGGTGAGAAAAGAAGAGTCGTCCAGATAAAGAGGCCACTCCTTCATATCGGCGGCGACCATCCGCAATTTTTGCAGGGAATGCTCATCGAGGTCGCCCTGTCGAATGCGTTGAAGACTCTCGCTGCCATAGGAGGCAAGCAGCCGCAGCATCAGCTGCTCATTGGTCATTTCCAAGCTGAACATTCCGACGGGATGCCCCGGCTTTTTCCAGGCATCCGTGACTTCGTCGTAACGTTGATCGAGGGCATGACGCGCGAAAGTCAGCGCCAGGGCGGTTTTGCCCTGACCGGGGCGGGCCGCCAGAACGATCATCTCGCCCGGCTTCCATCCGGCGGTCAATTCGTCGAGTTTGTGGAATCCGGTGTGCAGACCATGGAGACGGCCCTTGCGGCTCTGGAAATCTTCGATCAGGGTGATGGCCTTGTCGATTTCCTCCCGCGCCGATACCGTCGAATTCGTCAGGCCCAGGTTGGTGACCTGGAAGATGGCGCTTTCCGCCCGATCGAGCACGGAAGCGACCGAATCGGGCATGTCGGCAATATCCTGCACGATCATCGAGCAAGTCATTTGCAGGCACCGCAGCAGGCTCTTGTCTTTGACGATTCGGACATAGGAGCCGACATTCAGATGCGTGGCGAAAGAGACGTAGAGATCGGCCAGGATGCCCGGACTACCCACCGCTTCGGCCAGCTTGCGGTCGGTCAGCCATTGATGGATCGTCATCACATCGATGGCCTGCTTCTGGTTGTGCATGTCCTTGAGCGCCTCGAAGATCTCCTTGTGCGCGGGAACGAAGAAGTCGTCCTTGTTCAGCGTCTCGGTCGCTTCGTCGATGACCTCACCCGGCTGCGCCATCATACAACCTAGCACCGCCTTCTCCGCCTCGGCACTGTAATGCACGGTGGGCGATAGCTCCTGGGAGATCGAAGCGCTGCGCATCCGCTTGGCGGGTTTTGGGGGATGGCCGGAGCCGGAAGCGGGCATGATCATAGCGGATTTTAGGGAAGGGATTTGCCGAAAGGGGAAAAGATATTTGAGCAAGAGCGGCGAGTTAGAAAGCAGAGACTTGCTCTTTCTTGCTCACACGTTATTCACATCCGTATGAGAGGAGAATCGGGAACTTACCGAAGTTTCTCCACAACTTGACAATCGGTTTTCAGGTTAATTTTAAAGCAGTAAGAACTCTACCCCCCCACCGCCGTGTACTGATGCAATCCCCGCTTCCAGAGGATTCCACTCAGCACGTAAAAGAAGCCCACCCACGCCCACTGCCAGAGAAATCCCGTCGCCAGGTCAGGCCCCTGCACATGGCCGATCAAAATCGCGGTCGGGAAGTACGTCTCATAGGCGAATGGAAGGTGGAGGCAGAGGATTTGCAGCCACACGGGAAACGCATCGACCGGAAAGATGTGTCCACCGAGGAGAAACTCGATCGAGTAGACGATAAACGTCACGCTGCCAATATCGAGAATCCAAAACGCTATCATCGCCAGGGTAAAGCAGAAGAAAAACTGGATCAGTGCCGCCCCCAGCGTCGCCAGCAGCGCGCAGGGTAAATTCTCCAGCCACGGCAGCCCGTCGTAGTAGGTGCGCAGCCAGATCATCGCGATGGCCAGCGGCACCACGGCGAAAGCGGAATGTACGATCCGTGCCGCCGCATAGAGATGCAGTCGGTAAAGCCGGTAATCGATCGGTTTCAGGAGCAGGGTGTTGATCCTTCCCTCGCGAATGTCCTCGGCGATTTGAAAATCGTCCTCGTTCGGCACCGTAACCGTATCCAGTAGAATCAGGGTGATAAAATAGGCCACCATGCTCTTGAAGGTGTAGCCCGCAAAACCGGCGTGGCCGGAGAAAACCGCGTTCCAGAGAAAAACCGAACCGATCAGCGGCACGAAACTCACTAGCACCCGGAGCAGGAAATTCCACCGATAGATCAGGTTGCTCTGCACCCCAAGGCTGAAAATCTGGAACTGTAATCGAAGCGGTGTGGCAAACATTGCGCGGTTTTCAGACCATACGGGACAATCTGCGGATGTCGAGAGACGCAGGAACTTCAGCGTTCGGACGAAGCACCTGCCGGAACAGGAGATTTCAAATCGCTTGACGCCCGCCCTCCGTCATCGTATCCAAGACCCAGTTCTTTGAAACCGGCCATGCCCGCAAGGGTATGGCCAACCCGCAAGAAAGTGCCCCTGGCAAAGCCCGGGGAGAATAGGGAAACAGGTGTGAATCCTGTGCGGTAGCGCCGCTGTAACGGGCGACGAAAGCTCCATGAAGCCACTGTGCGAAGGCGTACGGTAAGGCGGAGCGAGTAGGACGACCCCGAAGTCAGAAGACCTGCTTTCTTGCGCTCATCAAGTCCCGGACCGTGTGGCCCGGGCAACTGTCTCGCCAAAGACAGGATGGGAGTGGAGTCTCTTCGGTACCTGTTTGTCGGACCGTCCAGCCTTCGTCTCCTCATCGCGGAAGACCGAAGGCTTTTTTATGCCTCCGTTCCTCCGTCTCTAGAAAAACGCGGCCCGGCTCGCCGCAAAGCCAACAGAAAGCAGGTTACCATGCAGATCAAACCGTCACACCACCGAAGGGACTTTTTCTCCCTTCTTTCACCCTCGTTGCTCGCGTTTGTGGCAGCGACCTTCCTCACCGTCCTCACTCCCGCCCGGGGCCAGCTCACCATCGACGATCCCCTTTACACGGCGGGGACTTACTACACCAATGCGACCCCGACGACATCGGACAGTATCATCAGCTACGACTGGGATTCCTCCCAAAACCTCTACTTCATCACGACCAACTCCAACGACTACTTCGGCGGTTTCTACGAATTCAGTGGCGGAACAACGTCCACCCTCGCCCCGAGTAACTCGTCGGATTATGCCGGGGCCAATGTCGTTTCCATCGGTAATTACGTTTATTACAACGATGGGTTCGGACAGATTTATAATTACGGCCCGACCAACGGTGGTTCGCCAACCGTAACTCCCGTCTCTACCGCAACGAACTACGGTCTTTATAAATCCAACGGTCAGTTGTTCATCACCGGTGCCCCGGACGGAACCAATCACATTTATAATGTCACCCTGGCTGCGGATGGAAGTTGGGCCAACAACCCAGTCACCGATTTGGGGGCCGACTCGGGCGGGTCCGGGCCTCTTGCCTTCGATAACCAGGGTAATCTGTATTATGCGCCCGGCTATGGCGACCAAAGCATCTACAAATGGACGGCCGCAGAGGTAGCCGCCGCGATCGCGAACCCAGAGGCGAATCCGCTGACGGCGACACTGGCGAATCTATGGGTGAATTATTCCTCGCTCTATGGATCGTTCGGCGGCGGCACCTCCATGATCGTGGAAAATGGTGAATTACTCGTCACCCTGACCGACTTCGGCGGACCTTCCGACTTGGTCGCTTTTGGAATCGATTCGTCCGGAGCTTACACTAATACTGCCACCACCATCCTGAACGACAACTCCGATGCCCTGGGTGAGCTGCGAACCCAGAATGGAAATCTATATCTTTCCGATGGAAACACGATTTACACCATCTCCCCGGCACCCGAGCCATCTACCTACCTGCTCCTTGGCCTTGGACTTCTGCTTTTGGTCGGCATCAAGTGGCGCAAGTCCAAAATCGGTCTAAATACAGCGTCCATGCCGAATTCGCATTCTTGACGCCATCTTCTGAGGTGATTAGTTCGGAGCGTACGCAATCACTTATGACGCTGTATTTAAAGCTGGTCCCGGCGATGGTCACGACCTGCGTTCTGGCCACTTCCTCCTTGTCAGCCCAGTCGCTGCCTTACCCCGGCGCTGGCCCCTACCCACCCGCAGGCGATACGCCGGGCAATGTCTCCATCTCCGCGAGCGACTCGCGTATCGTCGAATGGGCCTCTACCGTGGTGAGTTACCTGCCGGGTAAAGACGTTATTCCCGACCCAACCGGAAACGGTACCGAACCGTATCCGACCTACAATAATTCCGCGCTGGCCCTCGGGCCTGCGGACTGCACCTACAACGACCCCTATGAGGTAGTAAGCTTGGGCGATGGAGGTTCGATCACCCTCGGTTTTGCCAAGCCCATCACGAATGGGCCAGGAACCGATTTTGCCGTTTACACCAATAAATTCAAAAAAAGCGACGGCGTTCCCAACGATTATTTTTTGGAACTCGCCTATGTTGCCGTCAGCTCCGACGGGGTTAATTTTTTTACCTTCCCTTCCGTTTCCCTCACGCAAACCACCACACAAGTGGGGGGCTTTGGCTTGCTCGATCCCACGAATATTTATGACCTCGCCGGTAAGGATATCTCCGGTTACGGCACCCCCTTCAGTTTGCAGGAACTGGCCGGAATCAGCCCTCTTTTGGACGTCAACCACATCATCCAGATACGAATTACCGATGTGGTCGGAAGCATCAATCCAACGTATGCGAGCTACGATTCCAAGGGAAACATCATCAATGCCCCCTATCCGACTCCCTTTGGCTCAAGCGGCTTCAGCCTGGATGCGATCGCCGTGTTGAGCGATACGGATACTTACCCAGTAACCGACACGCCCACCATGCCCCCCGTTGCACTCCTAATCATGGCTCTGCTTCTCTTACTGGCGGCCCGGCAGACACATCAAAGCAATAGCTCCGATTTTCGTACGTTTTTGACTTAGAGCCTCTCCCGTACGAATTACCGCTAGCCAACTCCTTGCGCCTTCCATGCAGCCTCCAAGCCACGTCAAGCGTCGCTCGAAAGGCTTTACCCTGGTCGAGGTGCTGGTGGTCGTTGCCATTCTGACCATCCTGATCGCTCTCGGCTACACGGCCATCATGCGCGGTATTCAGTCGGGGAAAATCGCCGTTTCCTCGTCCAACTTACAAGAGCTGGCGACGGCCAACCTGGATTATGCGGCGGATAACGACGGTAATTTCTGTCCCGCCCAGGACGAGTACAATCTCGTCCGATGGCACGGCGTGCGCACCTCCGCTAGCGCCCCTTTCGATCCAAGCAAAGGTTACCTCGCACCTTATTTGGGAGCGGAAGGAAAAGTCAAAATCGACCCGCTTTTTCTCGATGCACTTGAAGGGCCGGACAGCTTCGAGGATGGATCGGGAGGCTACGGCTATAATGAAAACTATATCGGAGGAACTCCAGCCGACTATACCGTGCCGATCAATATCCATCGAGTCCCCAATCTGTCTCAAACGGTGATGTTCACCACGACGGCGTTTGCCAAATCGGACGGTCTCCAGGAATACCCCTTTAGCGAGTCTCCCGAGTGGGTCAATACCGATGGCAGTCTCGGCGGCCCGCTCCAGCCCAGCGTCCATTTTCGGGCGAATGGCAAAGCGCTCGTCGCTTGGTGCGACGGTCACGTCACCGCCGAATCCCCCAGCCAGTTGGGGGGCACCGATTATTATGGGGGCAATAGCGCCAAGGATATGATTGGCTGGTTCGGTCCCCTCGATAACAACGGATATTGGAATCCCCAGTACAGTCCTTAGGAATCTAACGGTAACATCTTGTCCAGGTTATTACCGCTGGGTTCCTTAAAGCCTGCTACCTCTCGATCCACCCCTCGGGCCAGGTGCAACGAGTAATTTCCAAAGGCAGATCGGCGTTCGGTAGGCAGTTCAAACTTTCGTAGAGCTGCGCCGTACCGACAAAGTAGTGAAAATTGCGGATCCCGGGATGGAAGTTTTTCCAGACCCGCTCGTACCACCCCGGATCGATGCCGGAGGCGTGCGTATAGTTTTTGATCTTGGTGAGAATGCGGGCATCGTCCCCCACACAAGAACCGTGATGCAGCCGTAAATCCGGTGAAAAATAGACAGTCTTGGGTTTGCGTCCCTTGCGCAGGTATTCCTTCCAACGCGCCGGGCCGTGCCAGTCAATCTGCCGGTCCCTTTGAAAATGAAAACCTTTCCGAACGAAGACCAGGGGACGATAGCCATCGCCGGGTTCGACAATCCGGTAGTTCCAACTCCGAAAATACGTGTAGCTGGAGACCCGGTAGGCCGCCCATTGCGTCCGCTGCACCTCCTCCCAGCACCGGCGCAGAACCTCGACGGGCCAAATCTCGTCGCTATCGACGATCAGGTAGTAATCGGCCTCCGGGTCGAGCGCCATCGCGGCATTCCGCAGCCGGGCCTCGCTGTTTTCGCCCGGTAGCGGGTCGAGATTTCGTTGCACGACCAGTCGGATTTTATTGTCGGGATCCGGCACTCGCAGCAAGACCGGCAGGGTCTGGTCGGGCGCGATTTCCCTGCCCTCCAGATTGCGGTCGTGGCGGGTGGGGCAGCAAATCGAATCGACGACCGGATAAATGGCCCGGACGGAGGCCTCGACGAAGGCTTCCTCCTTGAACAGTAACATGATGGCAGCCAATCGCATAAGGCAAGCGGTCAATTTGGCAGCAAACCGTTCGCGATGGCGAGAGGGAAAAGCGCCTTCGCCGTGGGAGCTTCGCCCACAAGATAACCGACCGACTCTAAGAGTCTTGCTGTTCGCACCGGGCATTGGCACAATCCAACCGCATTATGAATTTAGCTATTGTCGGATCCGGGTACGTTGGACTGGTCACGGGCACCTGCTTCGCCGAAGTGGGACACCGTGTCGTCTGCGTGGATAACGACCTGAAAAAGGTCCATCAACTCCAGGACGGCCAAATTCCGATCTACGAACCGGGGCTGGAAGAACTCGTCAAAAAGAACGTCGCCGCTGGCCGGCTCTCTTTCACCGCTTCGATCGAACACGCGGTTGCCGAATCCCTCGTCATCTTTATCGCCGTGCCCACGCCACCGCAGCCGGACGGCAGCGTCGATCTGAGCTTTGTCGAGGGCGTGGCCCGCGAAATCGCCGTTCACATCAAAGACTACCGCATCGTGGTGGACAAAAGCACCGTCCCGGTCAAGACCGGCGAAAAAGTGGCCCAGACGATCAAGCGGTACAACCCAGGCGCCGACATCGACGTGGTCAGTAATCCCGAATTCCTGCGCGAAGGCTCCGCTGTGGAGGACTTGATGAAGCCGGACCGCATCGTCATCGGCGTCTCCAGCGATCGCGCCACCGGCCCGATGAAGGAAATTTACTCTCCTTTCAACGCTCCCATCATGGTCACCGACCTGAATTCCGCGGAGCTGATCAAACATGCGTCCAACAGCTTTCTGGCGCTCAAGATTTCCTACATCAACGCCGTTGCCGCCATTTGCGAAGCCTCGGGCGCGAACATCGAGCGGGTGGCGGACGGCATGGGAGCGGACAAACGAATCGGTCGCGCCTTCCTTAACACTGGCATCGGTTACGGGGGATCCTGCTTCCCTAAAGACCTCTCCGCCTTCATTCGCATTTCCGACGAACTCGGCTGCGATTTCCGCCTGCTGAAGGAAGTCGAAGCCATTAATCGGGACCAGAAGGAGCGCTTTCTCAAAAAAGTCCGCGAATCGCTCTGGGTTCTCCGCCACAAGAAAATCGGCGTGCTCGGTCTCGCCTTCAAGGGCAATACCGACGATGTGCGCAGCAGTGTGGCCATCGATATCGTGCGACAACTCATCGTCGAAGGTGCCGACATCCGCGCCTACGATCCCAAGGCCATGGACAAGGCCCGTCCCCTCCTTCCCGAGGTGAAAATGGTCGCTCAGGCCGAGGAAGTGGCCGATAGCGCCGATGCCATCCTCCTTCTCACCGAGTGGAACGAATTCAAGTCCCTGCCGTGGCAGGCCATGAAAAAGCGGATGCTCAGTCCTCTCCTCTTCGACGGCCGCAATCTCCTCAATCCCGAAGAAATGCGCGCCTTCGGGTTCACTTATACGAGCATCGGGCGTTAGCATGAAATGGTTTCTCGTTTTGCCGATGATCCTGGCACTGGTGGCCAGCGGGAGTTTGTTTTATGATTACGCACAACCTCAGCGCGCGCCACAGCCTGTTCCGGCCATCGGCGTGAAAATCGTGGGGGAAGACGGCTGGGACGGAGTCACCAATTATTTGCCCTTGGTCATTGGATATAGTACCGCCTCCCGCTATAGTACCACCTCCCGCGAAGTATCCGGGGGGGACGGAGGCTATAAAGTAAATGCATCTTATCGGATAGCTTCCTCATCTCCCGGACATTTCTTCGTGCTGGCCCATTATACGATTGCGCGCAATGGAAGCTTTATGGAAGTTGATAAGGCTCTCCCCGTCCTACCGTACTATCAGCCTTCGCCCATCGCCGAAGAAAATTTAAAGCGGCCGACATGGGTGAATTTGGATAATCACTTGAGTGCTTTCGCTTACCTGAGCGACAGCACGCACTCTTATTAAGCTACCATGAACACGATTTTAGTCGGCGCCCAATGGGGCGATGAAGGAAAGGGAAAAATCATCGACGTCCTCACCGAGGAGGCCGATATCGTCGTCCGCTCCCAAGGGGGCAACAACGCCGGTCACACGGTCGAAATCGGCAAGGAAAAATTCATCCTCCACCTCATTCCCTCCGGCATCCTGCGTCCCGGCAAGAAATGTGTCATCGCCAATGGCGTGGTCGTCGATCCCATCGCCTTGGTAAAAGAAATCGAAGGACTGGAAAAGCGGGGCATCAAGCTGGCCGGACGCCTTCTCATCAGTGAAACCGCCCATCTGGTGCTGCCCTACCACCGTGCGCTGGACGAGGCCCGGGAACTCCGCAAGGGCCGGGACAAGATCGGGACCACCAAGCGCGGCATCGGACCGGCCTATGGCGACAAGGCGGCCCGCACCGGTCTGCGCTTGATCGATCTCCTCCAACCGAAGGTCTTTTCCGCCAAATTGCAGGCACGCATCGCCGAGAACAACGCCATCCTCGAATCGCTCGGCGGAGAACAGCTCTCGTTTCCCGAAGTGGAAAAAGCCTACCTGGAAGCGGCCCGAAAACTCCGCCCCTTCATCGTCAACACCGTGGTCTGGCTCCATCGCCAGTTGGAAACGCAGAAGACCCTCCTCTTCGAAGGCGCGCAGGGTACCTTCCTCGACATCGACTTCGGCACCTACCCCTACGTCACCTCCTCCAACACCACCGCAGGCGGTTCCTGCACCGGTTCGGGTATTCCTCCCCATCGCATGGACCGCGTCGTCGGCGTCATGAAAGCCTACACCACCCGCGTGGGCGAAGGCCCGCTGCCCACCGAATGCCCGGAAGTCTCCGACTTGCTCCACGGCATGGGCCGTGAATTCGGTGCCACCACCGGACGCGCCCGCCGCTGCGGGTGGTTCGACGCGGTCGCCACCCGTTACGCCCGCATGGTCAACGGCATCGACGAACTGGCCATCACCAATCTCGACGGACTCGACTCCCTTAAACAGATTCTGGTCTGTGTTGCCTATGACCTTCGCGGCAAGCGCCTGCTTTACCCGCCGAACGACGCCGAGGAACTTCTCCACTGTCGCCCCATCTATCGCAAATTCCAAGGCTGGCAAATGCCGACCACCGACGTTCGTCACTTCAAAAAGCTGCCTCTTGCCGCCCAGCGTTATCTTACCGCCCTGGCCAAACTGACTGGCGCGCGTCTGCGGATCGTCTCGGTCGGTGCCCAACGCGAACAGACTTTCCGGACATGATGCACCTGCTCGCACCCGGCACCGCCAGCACCATGAGTTCCCCACCCACCTACAAATTCGGGAAGTTACCCAAACATGTCGCCATTATCATGGACGGCAATGGACGCTGGGCCAAGGCCAAGAACATGGTCCGGGTCCAAGGTCACCGCGCCGGGGCCGAATCGGTGCGCGAGGTCGTCAAGGCCGCCGGGGAATTCGGGGTAAAATACCTCACCCTCTATGCCTTCTCCGTGGAGAACTGGAAACGCCCCAAGAGCGAAGTCCACACCCTCATGGGCCTCTTGGAATCGTTCCTCCGCGACGAGCTCAACGAGATGATCAAAAGCAACGTCCGCCTCCAGGCCATCGGACGCCTCTCCGATCTGCCCGATAATGTCCGCGACCAGTTACACCAATGCATCCAGGCCACGCGCGCCAATACCGGCCTCGTCCTCATCCTTGCCCTCAGTTACAGTGGCCGGGTGGAAATCATCGAAGCGGTGCATTCGATCATCCGTGAGATCAAACTCGGCCATCTCGACAGCGCCCAGATCGACGAACAGGTCTTCAATCATCACCTCTACACCCGCTACTACCCCGACCCCGACCTCCTCATCCGCACCAGCGGAGAAATGCGCCTGAGCAATTTCCTTCTCTGGCAGCTTTCCTACACCGAAATCTACATCACTCCTACTCTCTGGCCCGATTTCCGCCGCCAGCACTTCGCCGAGGCCCTGATCGACTACGGCCAGCGACAGCGCCGCTTCGGCTCGCTCTAAGGAATCGCCGCGCTCGCCGCAATCACGCTGGTCGCATTCTCCGGATGAGCGGGAGTCATCCCGTAAATCAAATACGGCTGACGCTCCACAGCCCAGCGGACCACTCCCGAATTCCAAGACCGGACAATGTCGTTCACGGACGTTCCCCGGACCAGTTGCCGTCGAACGGTCGTACCTCCGGAAACCTTGTCGAACATGTCCCGCTGATCGGCAATGGTATGCGCGAAGGGCGAAAAGTCATCCACCGCATCCTCGAGAATCTCGATCGCTTGAAAATTAATCGCCGTCAGATTGCCGGCGGAGCGGGGATCGATCTGAAGATAAACGCCGTCGTAGCTACTTCCGGCCCACTTGCCCT
This sequence comes from Bacteroidota bacterium, assembly GCA_903970335.1. GTDB lineage: Bacteria > Verrucomicrobiota > Verrucomicrobiia > Methylacidiphilales > UBA1321 > JABDGH01. The sequence continues at coordinate 18,509 of CAJCII010000202.1, forward strand.
TGATCGTGTGGTATTTGATCGGCGAGGCTCGCACGCCGGGAATATGCAGCGCATTGAAGCGGCGTGCGATATCCGACGTATTCCAATCGTTTCCGGCCACGATCTGAAACGGCGCCGGGCCCCCGATACCGCTTTCGATACCGATTTCACCCAGGACGCCCGTGGCCGTGTAGCCGCGTGCCGCCCCGATCGTCGGGATATTCGGCGAAGTAGGAATCCATTTGAGTCCCGTGTCTTCCCAGACCATCCCGCGCGTCCAGCCCTTCATGGCCACGACGGTCAACTTGCATGGCCTGGCCAGATATTTGGCGTTGATCCACCGGGCCAGTTCGCCCGGCGTCAGCCCATATACATACGGAATATCGTAAAGCCCGACAAAAGAGGGAGTGAAGGAGGAATCGAGGCGCGGCCCCTCGATTCGCACCCCGCCCAGCGGATTGGGCCGGTCCAGCACGATCACCTCGATATTCTCCTTCGCCGCTTCGTCCATCACATACCCGAGCGTGCTGATAAAGGTATAAGAGCGGTTGCCCAAGTCCTGCACGTCGAACACCAGCGTATCCAGCCCTGCCAGCATCTGCGGCGTGGGATGCCGATAATTCCCCTCGGGCGTATTATAGAGCGCATAGACCGGCAACCCGGTCCGGTCGTCGCGTCCGTTGCTGAATTCCTTGCCCGCCCCCGTCTGGCCATCGATCCCATGTTCGGGGCCGAAAAGCTTCAGAAGGCGAAATCCGGTGCTTTGGCCCTGATAAAGGACGCTGATTGCCGACCGCCCCTTCGAGTCCGCCCCGGAGGGATTGGTGATTAATCCGACTCGTTTGCCATGGAGAACGGCGAAGTTCGATTTCTCCAGTTCGTCGATCCCCAGCGAAACCGCGCAGCGCCCGACAGACGCAAAAAACAGTCCCAAGCCTGCGGCCAGCACCATGCGTAAAATTAAATGTCGGAGGGTCATCGGCGATTGGTTTCAAGCGCCCGACAGGTGCGATCCCAAGCAGAACCCATGAATCGTCTCCGCCGGTCTGCTCTAACGCATCGCAGCTTACAAAAGTTTTCCGGCACTGTCACGTCCGCCACCCAAAAATCTTTGGCTCCCGGCTTCGACGGGTACGCGCACTCGCCAAGTCGCGTCGCGTCGGTTAACTTACGAATGTGACGTTGCCCGAACGAGTCCGCTTCTATCGGCAACTGGCCGTTCTTGCCCGCGCCGGTGTGCCTCTCCGAACCAGTCTGACTCGATTGCAGGACCGGTTTTCCGGACACGAAATGGCGCTACTGGCGCAAAACATCGACTCGGGGCGCCAAATCGGCGAGGCCTTCGTTGCCGCAGGCTTTTCGCCGTTCGAATGTCATCTCGTTGCGGCAGGGGAGCGGGGCGCTCAACTCGAAACCGTCTTCGAGCGCCTTGCTTTATTTTGGGAGCGGCAACTGGAGATGCGTCGGGCCTTGATGAGCCCCCTCTACTATCCCATCGCTGTGCTGCATCTCGCCATTATCGGCGGATCGCTGATCGAACTCGCCTATTCGTCGTGGCCGGTGGTCGTTTTTCATTTAATCGTCAGACTGCTTGGGATCTATGCCCTCGGCTTCATCCTTTACCTCGTCGTCAGGCTGACCTGGAGCAGCGAGACGGGCCAACGCTTCTGGCTTTCCCTGCCCCTGGTCGGGCGCACCCTTTCCGCCGCCCACGCCTACCGTTGGATCACCGCCTTGAAAATCGAATACAGCGCTGGCATCCCGATGCCCAATGCCATCGCCGACGCTTGGCGGGCCTCCGGCTACGTCGGAAACGAGCAACTGGCCGTCGAGGGCGAACAGGCCTTGCGCGATGGCACCCAGCTTTCGGCCCTCGTCCAGCGCTGGCGATGTCTGCCGCGCGATTGGATCGATTTTATCGAGACAGGAGAAATTTCCGGGGCCCTCGAAACGACCTTTGCTCAGCTCGATGACGAAGCCGGACGCGCCTGGACTCGCGCCGAAAAAAGACTGACCGAGTGGCTGCCGAAAATCCTCTATTTCGTCGTGCTCCTCATCGCGGCATGGCAGGTTCTATCGCTGGCCTCCAAGGTTTATATCGACCCAATGACCGAAGTGGAAAAGGCCATCGATCAATCGGGACAATGACCGTCATGCACGCGGACTTTTACGAATCGGACACCGCGCTCGCGCAGTACCTTCTTTTCCATTACGGAACGCCCAATCAGATTTGCCCGCTGCTGCCCGAAGCGCGGACCGCCTGCGGATTTCCCACGCGCTGCGTCGTCGAACCTTTGCGCCATCTCGATCTCAAGCTCCGGCGACGCGCCCTCGACCTTGGCTGCGCCGTCGGGCGAAGCAGCTTCGAACTCGGTCGCCATTTCGACGAAGTCGTGAGCATCGATTTCTCCGCACGCTTTATCGCCGCCGCCCGACACATCGGTGCGCATCGTACCGTGACCGTGCGGGTTCCCCGGGAAGGCGACGCCTCCGACGAATTCCGTCTCGAACTGCCTGACGGGCTTCGCGCCGGACCCGTCCGCTTCGAACAAGGCGATGCCTGCAACCTGCGCGACGATCTCGGGGCCTTCGACCTCGTCCTCATGGCCAATCTTATCGACCGGTTGCCCGATCCCGCCCGGTGCCTGGCTCGACTGCCTGGCTTGGTCTCCCCCGGAGGCTGGTTGATCGTCACGTCGCCGTACACCTGGCTGGACGAATACACGCCTCGCGAAAAGTGGCTGTCCCACGGGGAAGGCGGCACGCTTGGCACGCTGAAAAGAAACCTCTCTCCACACTTTATTCTTCATCGGACGCTCGATCTGCCGTTCCTGATTCGCGAGCACCATCGCAAATATCAGTTGAGCGTGGCGGAAGCCAGCCTCTGGCAACGCCTCTAGCCTTCCGTTCGGTTAGTAGATGTAGTTATCGCGCCGAAGCTTGTCGATCAAATCGTGCGCCGTCTGCTGCTGGGCGCCCCCGATTTGCTCCAGCCGCTGATAGATTTCGATCGCCCCGCGCCAGTCCTTCTTTTTCTCGCGGATGCGGCCCGCCTCCCAACCGGCCTTGATTTGCCAGGAAAATTCCGGCGGGGTCGGGGAGTTGTTGTCGTCGCCTGCCGCTCGACCGTAAAGCACATCGAGATACCGCCCCATCGCATCGTCCTCCCGCCCCATCATTTCCAGGCACTTCGCCGCGCGGACATCCGCTTCGTTTCGCTCCGCAATCGTCCCTTCCTTGCTCTTCACGATTCGATCGAAGGCATCCAACGCCAGATTGTAATTGGACGGATCGTTGGCCCCGAATTCGAAAAGACACTGGCCCTTCAGCAGGCTGGCCTCGACAAAACGCGGCCCCGTCTTTTCCGTCGTCAACACCCCGTCGTAAAGCGTCTCGGCCTGGCTGAAATTCAGTTGCTGCTGATAAACACGCCCCTCCCACAGCAGGGCCTCGGTCTTGAACGGGGAAGCATCGGGTACTTTTTGGAAGAGGGCCAGGGCGGCACTATAATCCTGATGCGCAAAGGCCGCGCGTCCGGCATAAAACGATGCCGTGTCGGCGTAACTGCTGTTCGGGTAGTTTGTCGTTAACTGCTGAAACGCATCCTGTGCCTTCACATAGTCCTGGCGATAAGCATAGAATTCGCCGAGTTGGAAATAGGCCTCGGGCGCGCTGGGCTCCTTCGCATATTGTTGCGCCAGGGCGATCAACGCCTGCTCGACCTGATCCTCATTGAGTTTCTTTAGCTCGTAGGAAACCAGTACGCCCCGTTGCTGCGCCGCCAACGCATCGTGTGGAAACTGGTTCACGATCATTTGACAGGTCACCAGCGTGCCTTCGAGATCGTTGGTCTGGTACTGCACATCGGACAAGTCATTAAGCAATTCCAACTGGTCGGGACCGGTTCCGCCTCGTGCGATCGCATTTTGATAAACGGACTTGGCAATGTCCGTCTTGCCCAAGTTGGCGAAGAGCCGCCCCTCCGCCAGGGCAATTTGCGAATCATGGGCGCTTTTAGGAAAACGCTTCTCGAAGTCGGCTTCGGCTTTTACAAAAATATCGCTCTTGCCGAGATACGCCTGCGTGAGCAGAAAATTGTAAGCCGCATCCTCCGCCGACGCATCCGTCCCATCGGAAATCTGGGAGAATTGCGCCGCCGCTCCGGCATAATCCTTGGTCTGCTGCAACAGCACGTACCCAAGTTGAAAACGAGCCGAACGGACCAGCGCGGGGTCGGTGTTCGCGTCGATGCAACTCTGCAACGCCTTGATCGCCAGGTCCGGCTTGCCGGTGCGGGCGTAGAGCTGTCCGAGTTGATCATTGGCCGACGGCACCCAGGGGCTGGTGCTGTAAGCGACGAGGAGCGATTCCAGGATTCCGATCGCCTTGTCGTTCTGCCCATCCTCCGCCAACACCGAACCGATGGCGAAGAGGGCGGCGGGCGCGGACTGATCGGATGTCTTGGCAAATTCCTGAAGCTTCTCAATCGCCTCCGGCAATTGCTTGCCCGCCCGGGCGCTTTCGAGATAGGAGCGAAAAGCATCGAGCCGCGTCGTTTCGTTTTCGGTCAACCGGTACGTCTGCTCGTACGCCAGCATGGCCTGATCGTCCTGCCCCAGGGCGTGCTCGGCGCGGCCCAGTCCCAGGTAAGCCTGCGCCACTCTTGATTTCGGAAATGCCTTCGGATCGTCGGTGACCTTCCGATACGCGTCGGCGGCCTTGTCCGGTTGATTATTCGCGGTGAAGGCCTCACCCAGCCAGTACTCCGTCTCGAAGGCCACGCCCGGCTCCGGCTTCGCCGCCAGCAGCGCTTCCAGTCCCTTGATCGCCTCCGCCACCTGCTTTTTGGTCAGTTCGATTTTCGCCAGCAACAGTTGAGCTTGCAGACCGGGCGCGGTACCGCTCTTGTTCTTGATCAATCCTTGGATCAAAGTCGTCGCCTCCACTTCCTTGCCCTGCTTAAACAGTGCCCAGGCCAGCCCGAGGTTGGCCTCGTCGGCGTGCCCGACCGCATCCTTTAACGCCAGCAGCGCCCGGTATTTTTGTTCCGCTTCCGGCCACCGACCGAGATCGAGCAGCGACTCCGCCTGCCAGAACAGCGTCTCGGCCTGCTCGTTCGCGGGCACTTGTTCGGGGGGAAGGCTCAGCGCCGCCAGCGCGGCATCGCTGCGTCCGAGTTGATAAAGCGCCCGGGCCTGCAACACCTCCGCCTGCGCCGCCAGTTCGGTCTTCGGATACTTCTTCAACAAAGCCGCGGCGCGCTCGTTGCAGAGATCGAAAGCACCCTCTTGATACGATTGCTCGGCGGCATGGAATTCCGCTTTCTCCTCGTCGGTCGGCTCGGCTCGAAGTGGCGATAGAATCAGTATTGTCAGCAGAATTCCGGTCGCACAAACGATCTTTCCAATTTCCGACATCCCTGTCCTGCCGTAAACGCGATGTTTCAAGCAAGTTCAAGCTCGGCGTGATGACGAATGCAGGGGATTTCACCCGACGTGCGGTCTCGGTGGAGATCCATCAGATGGTCCTTAAGGTCGGCCAGAGATATGCCCTGCGTCAGATAGTCGGGAAACTCGTCGAAATAACCGAGCCAGGCATCGCCATCCTGCCAGTAGGTGTACGCGAGAGTCTTCATCAGCGACATTTTCTCACACTCGCCGACTTCGGCAAGGTCATAATCTTACGCCGCCAATTCGAGCAACGCCTCTTTCACCTTCCCCATTAGCGGCGCAATCGTTTTCTCCGTGAAATCGAATGCCAGCCCTCCCGCCTGAAAAAGCTCCGGCAGCGGTCGCGAACCGCCGAGACTGAGGCCCTGGAGATAGTGATCGAGCGCCCCCGGCAAATCGCGCCGCGAGGCCTGCCAGAGCTGGAGCGCTCCGAGTTGCGCGATACCGTATTCGACGTAATAAAACGGAATCTCGAAGATGTGCAGTTGCCGGTGCCACCCATGGGCGCGGGCTTTCTCGAAGCCACTCCAGTCCTCGATCCCGCCGAAGCGATCCATCAGCGAGAGCCAGTACTGCGCGCGCTCCTCGCGGGTGTGGCCGGGGTGCGTGTAAATCCAGTGCTGAAACGCATCGACCGTCGCCATCCACGGGAAAAACTTGATGATCCCCTCCAGGTGGTCGCGCTGGGCCCGTTTGGCGTCCTTTTCGGAATAAAACAAGTCCAGGTACGGCGCGGCCAGCAACTCCATCCCCATCGACGCGACCTCGCAGAACTCGATCGGCGCGCTGCGATACGCATGCAATGGCTGTTCCCGCGACGCCAGGGCGTGGAACGCATGGCCGGCCTCATGCAACATCGTCTCCACATCGCGATGGACCCCGACCGAATTCATGAAAATAAACGGCACCCGCGCCTCCGCCAGCGTACTCTGGTACCCGCCGGGCGCCTTGCCCTTCCGGTTGTCGAGATCGACCAGTTCCTGCTTGCGCAGGACCGCGTAATAGTCGCCCAACCGCGGATCGAGCTTGGAAAAAATCCGCTGGCATTTTTCCAGTAATTCCGACGACTCGGTAAAAGGCCGGAGCGGCGGATTATGATCGGGATCGACCGCCAAGTCCCATGGGCGAAGCGGTTCCACCCCCAGCCGGGCCTGACGCTCCTTCTGCAACTCGCGGGCCAGCGGAACGACATGCTTCTCGACCGCCTCGTGAAAGCGAAGGCAGTCCTCCGGCGTGTAATCGAAGCGCTCGTAGTAGGCGAAGGTATAGGCGCGGAAATCGGTAAATCCGGCGGCGTGGGCAATCTCGTTGCGTAGGACTAGAAGCTGATCGAAAAGCTCCTCCAATCGGTCCGCATCCTGCAAACGCCGCTCCGTCACCGTCTTCCAGGCCGCTTCGCGCCGGATGCGGTCCTGCTCTTCCTGAATGCGCCCCATGCGGGCCAGCGTCTGCTCCTGACCGTCGAATTGCACCGTCATGCCGCCGCTGATTTTCTGGTACTGCTGCGTCAGCTTCGCCACCTCCGTTTCCCGCGCCACATTCTCCTCGCGATAGATCTCCACCTGCGCTTCGACACTGCGGCGAAAAACCGCGTAAACCGGAGGTAATTCGGAAAACCGGGATGACGCGACCAGCTTCCGCATCAGCGCGAATTGACGCGGCTTCAGCCACGGATCGACGACCTCGACGATATGCATATACGCCTTCTCCTTCGCCTCGTCGTCGGTCTGGCACGTCATCGCAATATAGTGCAGTGAGGACGATTCCGCCAGTGCGGCGCAGACCTCGCTATGCTCGCCCAGCCACGCTTCGAGATCGGCGACCGAAGCGGCCCGGTTCAATCCGGCATCAAGTCGGTCGAACACCGGTGCAAGTTGGGCCGTATCGGTCAGATCGATCTTTTCCGGCAAAAAACGGCGTGGGACAAAAGGAGACGTATGCATCCCCCTAGGATGACAGAAAAAACGCCCAGTCCAAGTGGACGTTTCTTGAAGTCTGCTCGAAAATTCCCCCGATTTTTCCGTTGCGGTCAAGCTCAGGCTCGCTAGCGTGGGCGATTACCTCTAGCTGAAATGGATTCCTATCTGCCTGAAAGACTTGCATTAACCGGAGCCACCGGTGCCCTCGGTTTCGCATTTTTGCAGAGCCATTTCCGGCGCGATCCCAAGCTCAAGGCGAGCCTCCTCGTCCGCTCCTCGTCCGCCACCTTCCAAGCCGCCTCCTTCCAAAACTGGCTGGGTGAAAACGCCGGGCGGGTGACTTTGATCGAAGGCGATATCCGCCACTTGGAGCACAAGCAACTCGACGCCCTGCTGGCCTGCGATGGCGGACTGTGGCATTTCGCGGCACTGACCTCGCTGACCTCCGAATGCGAGGATGTCGCCCGGGAAATCCACGAAGTCAACACCGTGGCCACCGAGCGCCTGGCCGAAGCCTGGTTGAACGGCCACCCGTCCGGTCCCTTCTATCACGTCAGTACCGCCTACGTCGTCGGTGAGCGGCACGGAACGGCCTTGGAATCGGATCGCGCCATGGGCCAGACCTTTCGCAATCCCTACGAAGCCTCCAAGCTCGCGGCGGAAAACGTCGTCCAGCGCCTCTTTTCCGCTGGCGTCCCCGGCGCGATTTTCCGCCCCAGCGTCGTGGTCGACGACACGGGAGGCACCGGCGGCATCAAGATGGTCGATGCCTGCGCCTATGCGGTCGCGCTTGCCGTCAAACGCGGAGAGCCGTTCGTTTTCCGCATGAGCTCAAAAGCGAACATCAACCTGATCCATAGCGACTGGGTCATCGCCGCCATGATCGACCTCGCCCGTCTCCCTTCCGGCCCCGGCCACACCTATCATCTCACCGCCCCGCACGACGCTTATTTCAGCGACATCGCCCGGCTACTCGAGAGGCTGGTGCCCGGAATCAAGCTCTCCTTCGAGCCCGATTGCCAGCGCGCCGATTTGCCCTCCGCCTCGAAAATTTTCGACAAGGCGGTCTCCGAGATCAAACCCTACTTCGACGCCGACGTCCATTTCGACCGGACGCAGACCGACCGCGATTTGTCGCCCGCCCTCAAGGAAGCGCCGCTCGATTTGCAGGCCTTCGTCGAAAATCGCCTCAAGGCGGAAATGGGCCGCATCGCTCACCGAAGGTAACTTGCCCTCCGCCGCCACGGAGGATGATTTGCCTCGAAGCGGCCATTTCTCCTAAACTGCCCGATGGCCATCTCCCCGGAAAAACGTCTGCGCATCCTCATTCTGTGGGGTGCCTCGCACTACGGATTCATGGCCGACTTTTTTTTGGCCAACTCCAAATACGATTTTGAAATCGTCTCGGGAGATCGCTCCAGCGGGCCCTCGCCCCATGCCGCCTCGTGGGTGCGACTCCGCAGCCTCCGCCGGCGACTCGGCCGTGGGGAATTCGACCTCGTCGTCAGCGGCCCGATCCAAAACACCGCGTGGCCCCAACCCAAGCGACTCGCCACCCGCCTCGCCCAAGCCTTTCGCTATTACACCTACAAGCACCGGATGCTCGACTCCTACTGGACCCCGTGGCTCCTCTCCGGCCCGGCGCGGAAAAAAGTACCGCTCGCGGTGATCGACCACCTCGACACCTCCTATGTCCTCCCCAAAGATTATCCGCTCCTGAAAGCTGCCACGCTCTACTTCAAGCTGAACCTCTACTTCTGGCCCAGGCGCTCGCTCATGCCACTCGAAACCTTTTTCGGCAAAAGGCGGGTCATCCGCTTCACCCCCAAATTGCGACCTCTCACCAACGGCGTCCCAAAAAGTCGCATCCCCGAAAAGGTCAGCCCCATGCGCGACCGCGACATAGACCTCTGCTTCACCGGCACCATCACGCCCCTGCGCAGCGCCGACGACACCGACCCCTTCGGCGATTTGACCCTCAATCCGATCCGCAAGGAAATCTACGAGCGCTGCCTCAAGCTCAAGGACCGCTACAACGTCTACTGCTTCGACGGCATGGTACCGAAGGAGGAATACCTGGAGTTGCTCCAACGCTCCAAGCTCATTGTCTGCACCGAAAGCTTCGGCTGTGAAACTTTCCGCCATTACGAGGTCTCCGCCGCCGGTGCCGTTCCGCTCGTGAACTGGCCCTACGCCCAGAATTATCTGCCCTTCCAGCCCGATCTCCACGCCATCTACTTCTCGCTCATCGGCGACGATTTCGAGCGGACCGTCGCCCGGGCGCTGGCCGACCCGGCGCTGCTGGAGCGCATCTCCGTGGAGACCCGGGCCTTTACGCTCCAGCACAAGGAGCGGACCCATGTCGCGGACATGATCATCGCGGAGACGCTCCGCGAGCATGCCGCGCTTTCCCGGTAGGGGCCGCCGGAGGCCCCAGTTGGCTTATTTGGCCTATATTTTTAGGTCAGAGTGGGCAGAGAGGGCAAACAGGGCGGAGAAGCGAAGGGGGTTGCCGTGCTCGAAAAAACTCCCCTACCCCACGCAAAAATTGCGGAACCGCTGGGCGTCGACGGCATAGTGGGGGAAGAGTTGCGGCATGGCCGTCAGCGGAACGTTGAAGTGCCGGGCGCAGATTTCGCCGAAGACATCCCGGAAATCGGTGGTGATCGCGAGGTCCCGGTTCTGGAAGAGGCGGTCCGGCGCGAGCGTCGGCCAGTCGCCGTAGACTTTCCCTCCCTTGACCGTTCCGCCCATGGTGAAGAAACAGGTGCCGTGGCCATGATCGGTGCCGCGGTTGCCGTTCTGGTGCACGGCCCGTCCGAATTCGCTCATCGTCACCACCACCACATCGGCCATCCGGTCGCCCAAGTCCTGGTGCAGCGCCGCCAGCGCCTGGGCAAAAGCGCCGAGCCGGTTGGCCAGTTGTCCCTTGGCCCCGCCCTGGTTGGCGTGGGTGTCCCAGCCGTCGGCCTCGGCAAACGCCACCTGCACCCCGACGTTGGCTTTGATGAGTTGCGCAATCTGCTTGAGGTTCTTTCCGAATGAAGTCGCCGGATAGGCCGCCCCGTTGGCCGGTTGATAGTTCGTCGTCCGGGCCTGTTTGAGCAGGTCGAGCGCATCGAACGATTCCCGCGCGGTGCCGTGCAAAACGGTGTCCACGGCGGAGCCGTACATGCTCTCGAAGCCGTTCGCGGTGCCGCTCGGTCCGGCGAGGGTGACCGAGGTGTCCCCGACCAGCCCGAACGTGTCCAGATCGCGGATCGCCATCGAATCCTGTTCGCCCTGAAGACTCCGCGGGATCGTCGAGGTCATCGAAACGGCCCGGAAGGCCGTCTTCTTCGCCTCATCCTCGGGACAACACCCGATGAGACGGTTCAGCCAACCGTCCGTCACGCTCCTGTCCTCATCAACCCCCGATTCCATCAGGTCCTGCGACTCGAAGTGGGACCGGGACGAATTCGGCGAGCCGCACGCCTGGATCGCCGCGAGGTGCCCCTGCTTAAAAAGAGGCAGCAGCGGCGCCATCGCCGGGTTCAGGCCAAAGTAACCGTCCAGATCGAGTGCGCCGCTCTCGCCCGCCGCCTGCGACGGTGGGGCGATGCCGATGTCCTGGCGGTTTTGGTAATAAAAGGGATCGCCGTAAGGAACGACCATCGAGAGGCCGTCGACCGCCCCGCGCTGGAAAATGCAGATCAGGATTTTATTGTCGCGAGAACTCCCCAGTTCGGCGGCGGCGGCGGTCTGACGGAGGAAGCCCGGGCCCCAAAATGGACCCGCCCCCATGCAGACAAAGGCGAAAGCGCCCTGTTTCAAAAAGATCCGGCGGTTGACGTTCATCATGGTATTCATGGTTTTATTTCCTTTGGAATTCGGGCGATCCGATCAGTAGGGCGATAAGTTTCGAGGGGTTGACGGTCTGGCTTTCCTCCGGTTTGGGCAGGGCCGTTTGTTCGAGCACGTTCCGCGTGCTGTCGGAGATGTTATTTTGCAGCAAGACCGCGACACAATGGTCAAGCACCGCCTGCGGGCTATCGAGGTCGGCACCGCCCAAAATCCCCTGCGGGTTGAAACGAACATCGGCGACTTCCTGTTGGGTCAATGCCATGGCGAAGTTCAGCCGCTCGATCAGCGCGCCGGGACTGACCCAGAACTTCGAGACTTCCTTGTAACCCGTCGGCGGCGTGCAGGCGAAGAGCGGCTCGCCCAGCTCGTAAATATGCCAGTTCAGCGAATCGCGCTTCATCTTGGCCAGCCGGTCGGCCGCTTGCTCGCGCCCGAGGACGGCCGAGCCTTCCACCGTCGGAATGAGCTTGTCGTAGGGCGGCGGCTGCTTCGCGATCAGGGTCGAGTTCGTGGCCCGGACGGCCGAGACGGCAAACTCCAACGGCGATTTGATCTTGTTGCCATACGTGTCCGGCGAAAGAAATTCCGGGCTGGTAAGAATCGCCTCGGTCACCTGTCGCAAGTCCCCGTCCGTCTGGGTGAAAACACCGGCGATCCGATCGACCAAGGCGGCGGGCGGATCGTCGCCGACAAAACGCTCACAGAGTTCCTTGGAGATAAAATGGGCGCAGGACGGATGCGAAGTGAGAATATCGAGCACCATCTCCCCGTCGTGGATGCCGCCCCCGGCGGGAATCCGATGCCCGAGCACGACCTTTGCCCCCTCGTCGTGCATCCGTGGCCGGAACATAAAAGTCCCGGTCATGCGATCGATCGACCAGCCGGTAAAGCAGCGGGCGACTTCCTGCACGTCCTGCTGGGTGTAGCCGCCATCGACGCCGAGCGTGTGCAACTCCATGATTTCACGGGCATAATTCTCGTTGATCCCGGCCTGCTTTTTCGTCGCCGCCGCTCCTGCCGGTGGATTGACGGGAGCGGCGGTTCCGAGCATTTGCTGCTGCTCGTAGGAGGGGACTTGGCGGGGGGCGCTGCTCTGGGCGTTATCGAGGTAAACCAGCATCGCCGGGCTTTTGGCCGAGGCCTCCAGCAAATCGCGGAATTTGCCCCAGATGTGGGGGCGAATGACCTCGCGGTCATCGACGATCTTCATGACGCGGTCCGGCCCCTTCTTCACATCGATATTGAAGTGATTGCTCCAGAAATCGACCAACACCTCCTGCAACTGCCGCGGCGATTCGACCTCCCGCACCAGCTTCGCCTGTTCCAACTGGCCGATGGCCGCAACCGAGCGGAATTGCTCGGCCATAGCGACCGCGTTCGTCAGGTTGCCCTGCGGCCTGAATGGCTGCGGCGGTTCGTTCGGCGCCGCGTTTTGCCCTGCCACACCCGCCGGAGCGCCCTGCCCGTTGGCCGCCAATTGCTTTTGCTTTTCCAACTGCTTCTTTCTTTCGTCGAGGAAAAGATTGGTCAAATCCTGGGCCGACATCTGCAACAACTCGAATTGCGATACTTGCTGCTCGACGGCGGAATCGTCGATGGCCTCGGGATGCAGTTGTTGCTCGATGTAGTTATGCAGCCCCATCCGCTCGACCGCCTCGACATCCCCCGGTCGCGGCCCAAAGGTGATCCGGTTGAGGACATGGACGATTTCGTCCCGGTTCGACGGGCCTTCCTGACCCCGGGCGATCCCCATCGGCAAGGTGAGCAGGAAAGTCGCGCCCAAACATCCTAAAAGCCGGGGAACCTGAAAGGGGGACTTGGTCATACAGAGGATTAGACTGGAAAAAAACGCAAAGGTTACAGGGGAACGCGAAAAATAAATAATCCGCCGTGCGTTGAGCGAGGGTTGAGAAGGGAGCAGTTTCGCACGGAGGACTACAGAGGGCCGAAGAGGCGGATGGCTTTGGTAGGGGAACCGTGCCTGCGACAAGGATGACGGGCCTTATTTTGGAGAGAGTTGCGGTCTCGGGAGAGCGAAAGTCGTTCGGGGGCTGATCCTTCGACTCCGCTGCGCTGCGCTCAGGATGACGGATTTTTTTTGGGGGTGGGATGGCTCGCTGCGCTCGGGGTCCGTTGCCCGGAGGCCGACGGCTACCACTGGAGCCTTTTGATAAGTCAGTGAACATCAAGAGGAACTGCTCCGGGTAACGTCGTTCTGGGCGCAAATGCGACCAGGTTTGCGACTGCTTGGGCTGCTCTGGTAGAACTCGGCGGGTGCTCCGCTGAAACTCCGCCAGCGCTTTCGCAAATAAAGGCGGTGGATCTCTTTCAG
>CAJCII010000203.1 GCA_903970335.1 Bacteroidota bacterium
GAAGTTGATGAACAACATGGACAACGCAAAGTGCACCTTGCCCCAATACTCATTCATGAACCGCCCGGTCGCCTTCGGGTACCAATAGTAGATGCCGGCAAAAATGGCAAAAATAGTTCCAGGCGCCACCACGTAGTGGAAATGGCCGATGACGTAGTAACTGTCATGAAGCTGAATGTCGCTGGCATTGAAGCCCAAAGGCAGCCCGGTCAACCCCCCAATCCCGAACATCGGGAGAAAACCGACCGCAAAAAGCATGGGCGTGTTGAAGCGGATGGATCCGCCCCATAACGAGATGAGCAACGCGGTCAGGATGACGACCGATGGAATGGAGATCATCATCGTCGTGGTTTGGAAGAAAGTGGCGATGCGCGTGCCCATGCCGGTCAAATACATGTGGTGCGCCCACACCACAAAAGACATGAAACCGAGCACCATCGTGGCATAAACCTTCGAGCGGTAGCCCCACAAAGGTTTACGGGTATTGTTCGCGATCACTTCCGCGACGATTCCCATCGCCGGGAGAATCAACACATAGACTTCCGGATGCGCCAGAAACCAAAAGAGATGTTGCCAGAGCAAGGGGCTGCCACCGCCGGTGCCGTGCCACGGAGTGCCGTTGACAACCAGACCGGTCGGGGAGAATAGGCTCGAACCGGCGAGGCGGTCCATCAACTGCATGATCGCCGCTGCTTCCAACGGAGGGAAGGCGAGCAGCAGCAGAAAGGCCGTGATGAACTGCGTCCAGACGAAGAAAGGCATTCGCATCCACGTCATGCCTTTGCAGCGAAGCTGGACGATGGTGGTGATGAAATTCACGCTGCTGAGGAGCGAGGAGGTGATGTTAAAGGCCATCGCGATGATCCACATCGACTGCCCGGTCAAGGCCATCGGCCATTTATAGCCAAAATCATGGCCAAAGAAGATTGCCTCCTGCGGCTGATCGGAAATCGAGGCCAAGGGCGTGTAGGACGTCCAACCGGACTTGGCCGCACCTCCCGGGACCGCGAAGCTGATCGTCATCAGGAACGCGCTGATGAAGAAAAGGATGACGCTGCCCATGTTCAAGCGGGGGAAGGCCATATCGACCGCACCGATCTGGAGGGGAAAAACATAATTGCCGAAGGCGGCAAAGGCAACGGGGACGATGCCGAAGAAAACCATGATGGTGCCGTGCATGGCGCCGAGGGTGTTGTAAAAGTCGCCGGTCATCACGCCGCCGGGCATTTGGTCGTGACCGAAGAGCAATTCCAGAAACGGCGGGTGTTTCGGGTCGGCGGGGACAACGGCGGGCGTCGTCGGCATCGCACCGAGACCGAGGTGATAGAACACTTCATGCACTTGGTACATGATGTGGTTGTAGGCGTTCGGCCAGGTCAGCGGCTGGCCTGGGAAAGCGAGCTGCCAGCGCATGAGGAGCATGAGACAGAAGCCGAAATAGAGAAAGAAAAGGCCCGCCCACAGGTACTGGATGCCGATCACTTTATGGTCGGTCGAAAAAACGTACGAGCGCCAGAACCCAAGTTCGTGATGCTCGTGGGCGTGATCGTCATGGTGATCGTGACCATGCGATGACGCGGGAGCGGATACGACGCGGGCTTCTGTGCTGGGAGGGAGATCGTCCATAGGTATTGATCCGTTACGTAACGTGCTTACATTTACACGTTTTCCTCTCAAGGCGCAAAGGATTCTCCTCCGTTTTGCAAGTATTAGAAGGACTTCGCACCATCGAACTCCAAGTTAACCTTTGCTGTGCCATTTTTCACGTGAATCGTCTGCTCCAGAGGCTGCAGAAAGCGGGGGTGCCAGGCGTCGATTTTATAGTCGCCGTCGAGGAGTATGCCAGTAAGAGGAAGTTTAAATGTACCTCCGTCGTCGGTGACCGCACAGCAGTCTTGGGAAAACACCCCGGCTTGAGGCAGGACCATGACCCAGCACTGCATCCAGCTATGAACATCGCACTGGAGAGTGTAGATGCCGGGTTGGTCGAATTGCTTCTCGTCGGTCTGCCCCTGATACGACTGGCCAAAGTTGAAGACCGTGTCTCCTGGCGGTTGACCGGGTCCGTTATAGACTTTCGCACGAATGTTATGGAGCGTCGGGTCGCCATTGACGATCTTGAAGGGAATCATCGCCGTGACGGCGATGACGTGGGGATCGTACCGGCAACCGATTTGTTTCAGCGTGACCTCATCTGGGACGCGCGCCCCTATTCTATCGTTGAATTTAGGATCGACGATCCAGACCACGACATCGGCGAATTCGCCCTTTTTGCCGATTTTCCAGTTTTCGGTGTGGCGAATCGGGCTTTCCCCGCAACCGCTGGCCTCGGCCAGAAACGTTTCGTCTTTGCTTTTGGGCTGGCCTTTGAGGGTAACGGCTCCCGTCACGTCGGCACGGAGCGGAACGAAGAAAAGAAAGAGACCGACCGAAAGCAGGAGCAGGCGCATGTCGGCACCCGTTCTATTTCTTGGTATCGGAGGGATCCGGGCCGTTCGGGGCAATTTTCTGGAGATCGGCCTCGCAATACGCATCCGCCTTACTGGCGAACTTGGCGCGAGCGGCACTAACCTCATCGGCCTTGGCTTCATTGGCGGTATTGCCCCACGATTTGCGGAGATAGGTCATCAAATCGGCCATCTGGTCGTCGGTGAAGCTAATCGCCCAGCCGGGCATGACGGCCGAGCCGTAGGAACCGCCCCGGACGGTGATCGGCCCCGAGATGCCGTGGAGCAGCAGAGCGGCGAGTCGTTCCTTGGAGCCCAGGACATATTCGGAGCCTCCCATAGGCGGATAAACGCCAGGCTGGCCTTCGCCATCGGCATGGTGACAATTCGCGCAGTTGCCGTTGTAAATCTTTTTGCCTAAAGCAACCGGATCGGTGACGACGACGTCCGGGCCTGATCCTCCGGGACCGAGAGCGGGGCCGCCGGGTCCTTGATCGTAGAGGCCAAGTCCAAAAGTGTTAAAGCCGGTGAACGAGCTACCCGCCATGAATAGGGCAAAACCGCAGAGGAAGAAGAGCCAGAGAGGCAGCCGCTCCGTTTCGTCCGAGACCGTCGCAACCTCGGGCGTCTCGATGAAATCGGGCGCGTCGGGACGGATGGCCTCCTCGGGATTCGGCTGATGGGGCGCTTGAAGCTCGGGGTTGTGTTGGCTCATGTCTTAACTCTTGTTGGAAGGAGTGGCGGGCACGGGGCCTTTTTCGTCGGGAAGATGGTAACCCTTCTGGAGGGAAAGCAGGTAAGCGACGAGCGATTTGGCCTCGGCGGTGGGAACGACCTCGTAACCGGCGGGTGGGGCATCGTCACCGGCAAGGTCGAGCGCATCCACGGAGCGTTGGCCGCTAATCTTCTGCCTAACGAAAAGAAAGCGGTAGGCGGGCATGCTGCTGTGCGGATTGAGGATGTACGGATCGTAAAGGTAACGATAGAGGGTGGCGGCATCGGGGAAGCGCTGGGCGACGTTGCTCAGGTCCGCGCCATTGCGGCTGTTACCAAGGAAAACCTCGTGCTGCCAGATGTAATCGCGCGGATAGGAGCGGCGGGTGACCTGTTTCTTGTCGTCGGAGAGGTCGGTTGCCGTGCCCCACCCCCGGATGATGTCGGCCCCGGAGCTGTCGGCTCGGACTTGCTGGGTGTGGCAATAGACGCAGCCATTGGCGGCATAGACTTCCTCACCCGCGTGAGCCGCCCCGGAAATGGCCCACGGCGTGATGTCGGTACTCCCTTCGTCTTGAATGGGGGCCTGATGCCCCAGATTCGTCCACGGCCAAACGACCAGGAACAGCCAGTTGAAGAAGAACGAGGCGAGGACGAGGTAAAAGAATGTGCGGAAATGGGGCGTCGAGCTCATGCGGACACCTCCTCGGACGATTTGGCGGGTACCGTTCCTTCGTAGGGTTCGAGTAAAATTTCCGAAGCCAGCCGACTGCCGCGGATCTGGATGCGAAGCCAGTCGAGCACCATCCAGCCGAGATGCAGGGCAAAGATGCCGCTGCCGATGGAGATCAGGCCGACGCACATCGTTGCCGCAATGTAGAAAGAAAGCGCGACATCGTTGGCATTGACAATCGTGACATGTGTATCGGTGTTCTCAAGGGTAAGTCCTTGCATGACGCCGCCGAACCCAAGCATGGCGAGAACGAGCAGGATGCCGTAGAGGCTCGCGTAATAGTGGGCCTTGATCAGGAGGGCAGAGCGCCAGCCGAAATCGAGCAGTCGCGGGACGATGTAGTACATGCCGCCGAAAGCCGTAAAACTGAAGAAGCCGTAGACCCAGAGGAAGATATTGCATTCGCGGAACATGGTGAATCGGAGCAACTGATTCGCACTGCGGATGGAGAGTATTTCCTCCGAAATACCGGCGGCGACAAAAACCACCGCCGCCAGGCTCAAGAATGGCAGTACGACTCCGCCGTGATGCCCCTGCTTCTCTTCGCCTGCCCACGCCGTGCCGACCAGATTCATGCCGATGAACGCCACAGGAATAAAGATGAGGCCACTGAAAATCAACCCGATCGTGACCGTGTCCGCCGGAAACGGTCCTCCGACCATGTCATGCACCGCCGTCCAGGGCGCGAGAACCACCCAGGTCCAAAAGGCCACCTGGGCCTTGGAGCCAAATCGGATCGAGAGTCCGGACAACTTCGGGACCAGATAATAGAGCAGACCCAGACCGAGCGGAGCCAGCCAGAGCGTGAGAATGCCGTGCACGTACCAAGCATCGAGCAGCCCCTGCATTACGCCCGAACCGGGCAACGATCCCGTCCAGGAAGAGCTGGGCAGGCCCGCCGCACTCAAGGTCGGCGACAGCAGGCGATAACCGAGCAGCGTCGTGCCCGTCGCAAAAAGCCACGGAAAGGCCAGGAGCGCCACGAGCAGCCACGATTGCGCGAGGTGATCGCCACCCGGCTTGCGTCCGAGATAGGTGCCGAACAGCGGGATGGCAAAAAGCGTATACGCGATCCAGAGAACCCAAGTGGAATAGGCGGGAAATTCGAGCAGTTCGACACTCGAACTGTCACCGAGGAAAATGCCCGTCAGCCCAAGGGCGATCCCGATGTTCCAGAAAATGACTCCCGTCATGAGGGTGGTGGGAGCGAAAACCGTGGTGCGGCAGGTCCGCGCCAACAGCCAGACGGCCAGCCCCAGCCCCACCGTGGTGGCCCAACCATAGACCAGCGCATCGACCGCAGCGGGGAAAACACGTCCGTAGGTGAAGAAACTGCACTGTTCGGACAGATTGACGAAGAGGCTCAGGCCCGGGATGGTTTCCTGCGGATGCGTCAGCGACGAGGCGTAGACGAGCAGGATGGTGCCGACGACCATCCAGTGGATCGAGGTGAGGAAGCTGAAGAGCACGGGCCAGCGCACGGAGGCGTCGATGGCGGCGAGTTCGGGATCGGTCGAGGCAAATCCCTTGTTAGCGATGGCGGAAGAAGATGAAGTGGCCATAGGGATTATTTTTGCGCCTTTGCCGGTGCGGGCACCGGTGACGTGGGTGCGGCAGTCGCAGCAGGAACCGGTGCCGGCGCAGGCCCTGTTTCGGGTGGCGGACACAGGTGGGCCGATTCGGCCTTCAAGGTGTCGATTTCCTTCGTCATTGCCTCCTCGATCGGGATGCGAACGATGCCTTTGCTCTGGTCGACCCATGCCGCGGTGGTCAGCACTTTATCGGCATCCTCGCGCACCTGTTTCAACGTGGCGTAACGCTGTGCCGCCCGCTGCTGGTCGAAATCGGAATAGGTGCGGGTCATGCGCAGGGAATACGAGGCAATGACCGCGAACAAAGCGATGGCCGCAAGGATCCCGATGAGCCAGGTAACCTTGATCTGGGGAATGAAGGCGGTTTCTTGCGACATGGTCAGTTGGTGATGGTGAGGCATTCGAGCATCCGCGGATCGCGGGTCGGGAAGAGCGGAGCCGTGGCGGCAATCCGGATGTAGGAGTAGCCGAGAATCGAACCGACGGTGACGAAGGCGACAAAGTCCTGCCAGCTCGGACCGATGGTCGGGTGCGCATAGGGCATGATGAACCAGTACATCTCCACGCCGTGCATGAAGAGCAGCCACGCCGAGATAAACGTCAACGCGGACAGGCTTTTCTTGACGTCCTGCGCCAGCAGATAGATCACCGGGAACATGAATTTACCCACGATCAGGAAGTAAGTGAGGTAGTACCAATGGCCGCGGTTATGGTCGTTATAGAAAATGGTTTCTTCCGGGATGTTGGCGTACCAGATGAGGAGATATTGCCCGAAGGCGACATACGACCAAAAGATTGTGAAACCGAAGAGCAGCTTGCCCATCAGGTAAAAGTGCTCCGAATTCATGGCTTGGAGATAGCCCCCCGAGCGGAGGATCGCGATAAGCACGATACCGGCCGCGAGGCTCGCTTGGGCGCAAACCCCGAAGTTGTAAACGCCGAACAGACTCGAGGCCCAGCGCCAGTCGAGCCCCATGAACCAGTCGAAACCGAGGAACGTTTCCAACAGGCCGAAAAGAACGAGCGCCAGGTAGCTATGATCGTGCATCAATCGGGAGTGGACGGGACTGCCGTCCTTGTCCTGTTCGACCGAGTGGCGGCGATAGTAAAACCCGGCGATGCCGAAATAAAGAAAGTAGAGGAGGACCCGCATGTAGAAGAACTCGGAGTTGAGCCACATGTTGCGCTTGATCAGTTCGGGATCGGCGGCGTGCGCCGGACTTAGCCACTTCCAGAGAACTTCTCCCAGAAATCCGGGCCAGCAGAACGGCAGGAAGATCAAAAACAGGACGGGAATCAGGGCGAGAATATTCTCCCACGTGCGCCGGGCCAGGACCGTCCAGTCCGAGTCGCACGCATAGTGGAGGGTGACCCAGAAGAACGAACCGATGGCAATGGTGAAGAAAAAGTAGAAAGCGAAGAACCACGAGTAGGCGAACTGGACGTGGTTCACCGCCGCGCCCACGATCGAAAGAATAATGCCTACCACCGACAACCCGGCGAAAAGCGCAGTCAGCGGCGTGCTCGACGGCACGAGGCGCTCCGGAGGTGGGAGGTGGATGGAGTGAGGATGTGCGCTCATGGCTTCGATGATTTGTTCAGCAGGGCCTGCTCGTCCGGCGAGGCGTCCTGCAACGTGGCGTTCTGGCTCAGTTGCAACGCGCGAATGTACATGATGATCCGCCACCGGTCGTCGACGGAAATATTGTAGCCAAGCCCGATCATCTGGCCCTTGCCGTTTGTGATCGTGTTGAAAATCTCCCCGTCGGACATGTTGCGGAGACGATCCGTCTGGTAGCTCGCAATGCCGTTGAGTCCGTACTTTGAGACGATCCCCTTCCCGTCCCCGACCGCGCCGTGACAGGCCTCGCAACTGATCGTATACCGCTCGCGCCCGCGGGCCATGTTGGCGGCATCCGCCTGGAGCGCCGTTCGGTTGTCACGGGCTTCGTGGACCGGAATGCCGTCACCCCAGTTGACGCCGTCCCACTTGCCGGTCGCCCAGTAGTCGTTTTGCGCGGGCATTTCGATCGCCACCGTTCCGGGAATCGGCGCGCGCGAAGCGGCTCCATCGGCGAAAAAGGCGCTTGGCACCTGGTCTTTCACCTTGTCCTGATAGTTCATGTCCGGGAAAATCTCGAAAGGCGGTTTGCTAAAGTGGTCGCCGCGAAAACCGGCCAGCGAAACGACCGTGATCAGCACCAGGGCGAGCGCGAGAAAAATGGTGCCCAATTTCATGGCTCCTCTCCGATGAAGGTGAGATTCGTCCCGCCGAGTTCCCGAAGGAAATCGACCGTGTCTTTTTCCTTGAACTTGGGGTCGTTCGCCTCGATGACGATGAAGAATTTATCGTGCGTGGCACGGTTAAAAGCGTCCCATTCCCAGAGCGGATGATGCAGGCGGGGCAGGAGGCAAAGCGTGGTCATTCCGCCGATGGAGAAGATCGCGGAGAGAATGATCATCAAGAGGTCCATGATCGGCACGAAACCGGGTATGCTGAAGAATGGCTTGCCCTGCGTATCGAGGGGATAGACATAGGTCGAGGTGATCGTCTCCAACAGGAAGCCGACGGTCAGACCGGTCAGCCCACCCACGAAAGTGAACAAACCGACCAACGATTTTTTCAGCCCCATCGCCTTGTCGAGACCGTGGATGGCATAGGGCGAGTAACAGTCCCAGTTGCGGAAACCGCGATCGCGGACCTTCTCGGCGGCAGCATAGAGCTCGGCCGGATTGGCGAACTCCGCTCCAACGGCATAGAGCCGCTTCGGCATCGGGGTCGATCCGGCGGGACAGACGAGCACCAAGTCACTCATGATGTCCTCCCGTGCCGGCTTCGGCGATTTCGGGTTTGGGATGCGCACTGGCCTCGGGCAGAACCATGCGGACCTCGGAGATGGCGATCACGGGCAGAAAGCGGATAAAGAGGAGATAGCAGAGGAAGAATACCCCGAACGTGCCCGCGAAGGTGAAGATATCGACATAGGTCGGATAGAACATGCCCCACGAGGAGGGAAGGAAATCGCGATGGACCGAGCTGACGATGATGACAAACCGCTCCAGCCACATGCCGATGCTCGGAAAAATCACGATGGTAAAGGCGAGCCACGGACGGCGGCGGACTTTCTTGCTCCAGAAGACCATCGGAATGACGCTATTGAAAATAAGCATGCACAGCCAGGTCGTACCATAGGGACCAAAGACGCGGTCGTGAAAGAACGTGAAGCTTTCGTTGGGACTACCGCCGAGGTACGCGATGAAGAATTCCATCAGGTAGATGTAGGTGATCAGCAACGCCATGAGCAGGACGTACCGGCAGCACAGGTCGATGTGGCGCAGCGTGACCAAGTCCTGCAACTTGTAGAGTTCCCGCAGCGGAACCAGCAGCGTGATCAACATGCAAAAGCCGCCGTAGATCGCGCCCACGCCGAAGTAGGGCAGGAAGATCGTCCCATGCCAGCCTGGAATGACCGACGTGGAGAAATCGCTCGACACGACCGTACACGTCGTGATGACGAGGAGCGTCGCGATGCCCGCCAGCATGAGGTAGCAAAACTCGTAGTTCGCCCACTGCCGCGCGCTCCCACGCCAACCGAGGCAGAAGACCGCGTAAAAGTACTTGAGAATCTTGTTCTTTACCCGGTCGCGCATCGTGGCGACATCGGGAATCAGCCCGACATACCAGAACATGATCGACACGGAAAGATAGGTGGAGACGGCAAATACGTCCCACAAGAGCGGACTGCGGAAATTCGGCCAGATGGCGTTCCCGTTCGGAATCGGCGCAAGGTACCAGGCGAACCAAACGCGGCCCACGTGCACCGCCGGGTAGATGCCCGCGCACATGACGGCGAAGATGGTCATCGCCTCGGCCGCGCGATTGATGCCCGTCGCCCACCGCTGGCGGGTCAGATAGAGAATCGCCGCGATCATCGTCCCCGCGTGGCCGATGCCGATCCAGAAAACGAAGTTCGTGATGTCCCAAGCCCAGTTGGCCGAGTTGTTCTCGCCCCAAACGCCGACGCCCGTGGTGATGAGGTACAGCAAACCGAGTCCCGTAAACGAGGCGAACGTCGCCGCAATCGCCACCGCAATGTACCACCAGAGCGGCGTCGGATTTTCGATCACGGCGGCGATCCGGTCCCCGACCCACACGGCATCGTGGTTGTTGGCGACATACGGTTCGCGCACCATCTCCGCCCGGGCCTTCGTGATTTCCGCCTCCTCGTATTTCTCAAGGAGATCGTAACGGGCCGGTGCCGGTTTGCTGGAGGAAGAGGAGGTGGACATGGCGATGATCGTCGTGCGGTTTTACCCGATCGACTCCTCCAGGTTAAGTCCGTTCATGGGCAACCGCGCGGGGCCGTTCGAAGTCGTCGGCGTCCCAGCCGGTTTGTCGGCGGGAGCATCCTCGTGGAAAACGCTGGTGTGGCCAACATTCGCCGCGCCGGGCATGGCCATGTTCGGATTGCGCACCCGTCCGAGATAGCTCGTCCGCGGACGCGTCCCCAGATAGGCCAGCAAGCCGTATCCCCGTTCGTCCGCCTTCGCCACGGTGACCTTGCTGTTCGGGTCGTTCATGTTGCCGAAGACGATCGCTTCCGCCGGGCAGACCTGCTGGCAGGCAACCTTGAACGAGTCGGTCGGGAGCGTGATGTCGCCCGAGCCTTCCCCGCTTTCGTTCGATTTCCGAAGTTGGGTGATCTTGGCCTCCTCGATGCGCTGGACGCAATAGGTGCATTTTTCCATGACGCCGCGGATTCGCACCGACACGTTGGGGTTCTTTTGCAGCATCAGGCTTTCCGGCGATCCCTTGTAGGTCAGCGGACCGTCCCTCCCCGCGAGCGGCCCAAGGTAGAGTTCGCCCGTCTGGCCGAGCACCGGTAGCTGCACGTTCTGGATCGGGCGGTCGTTGTAATTGAAGAAGTTGAAGCGCCGTGCCTTGTAGGGGCAGTTGTTCGCGCAATACCGGGTGCCGATGCACCGGTTGTAAGCCATGACGTTCAGCCCCTCCTCGTTGTGCACGGTGGCGTTGACTGGGCAGACCGGTTCGCACGGCGCGTTCTCGCACTGCATACAGGCGAGCGGCTGGATCAACATCTGCGGATCGTCGAGATAGGAGGAATCGGTCGGACGCGCATCCGTCGACGCAGGGGGATTGTCGCTCGCGAAATAGCGGTCGTTGCGGATCCAGTGCATTTCGCGACCGCGGATGACCTGGTACTTCCCGACAATCGGAATGTTGTTCTCGGCCTGGCACGCGACCACGCACGCGCTGCACCCGACGCAGGTATTCAGGTCGATGACCATGCCCCAAGCGGGCCGGTCCGGCTGGTACGTCGCCGAATTCAGCTTCGGATTCTCGTAGCCCGATTCGTAGTTCTGGAACCCGGTCTTGCTGCCCTGCGGAATGTCTTTGTCCCAGCCGATTTCCTGCACAAAGGTCGGGTCCTCATGGTACTTGTCCAGCGTGGCTTCGCGGACCAGTCCCCTGCCCTCCATCGAGTTGTGCTCCTGCGTGATCGCCAGCGGATAGGTCTTGTCGATCTTCTCGATCTTGACCCCGGTGACAAAGCCGGGAGTCGAGGTACCGCGGAGTTGATAGACGTTGAACCCGGTCGAGTCCGCCACCCGCAGCGGTGCGGTGAGATTCGCCTTAGCCTCGTCGGTCAGTTTTAAGGCAGCGCGCCCCCAACCGACCGCAATGGTCAGCGTTTGGTCGGCCTGCCCTGGCGCGACCAGAACCGGCAATTCCATGCTCGCACCGTCCGGCGTGGTGACCTTGACCATCGGGAAGGCGGTCATGGGATCGACATCAGGGATAGGCAAGGTCGCCGCGCGCGGGCCGATATCGGTATTGGGCAGATCGAGCGCGTTGCTGTTCGCCGTCGCGATGACAATGCCGAGCGCGTCGGCCGTCTTCGGACTCAGGTAAAGCGCATTGTCCCACGTCAGCTTGCTCACCGGGTCGGGCAACTCCTGGAGCCAGCCATTGTTGGCGTAACGCCCGTCGTCGATCATGCCGAGGACAAAATTCAGTTCGTATTCGCCTGGCTGGAGCGGCTTCGGCGTCGCGGTTTGGCCGGACGCAGGCGCACTGGAGCCAAGTGGAGTCAAGGTCTTGTCGGCCAGGAATCCGTCATGAACAAATTCGCGCCACGCATTGTCGAAGGCCTGCCCCGCGTTCGTCGCTACTCCCGTGATCTGCGCGAACGTGTCCTGAATATACTCCGCCCCTTTTGCCTTGGGCAATCCGGCCAGATCGGCCAGCAGCGCCAATTCGGACATGCCATCGTAAAGCGGCAGGATCAGCGGCTGCTGCGAAAGATACGTACCATCGTAAGCAAGCGAGTCTCCCCACGATTCCAGGAAGTGCGCCGCCGGAAGATGCGTCGTGCTCGCCGCACTGGTCTCATCGACATACAGCCCCAGACGAATGACCTGCTCCACTTGCGGAAGCACGTCGCTGAAGTGGAGATCGGCGGGCCCGTTGAACGCCGGGTTTCCGCCCAAGACCAAAAGCGTCTTGATCGTGCCCTGGCCGATTTGCTCGGAAAGATCGCCGAGGCTCGCGGCAGGAGCAAAAAAAGTGGGCAACGGCTTGACCGTCACCCCCACATTGCCGAGTGCTTGGTTGATCTGCGCGACCAAATCGTGGACTGCCGCCGGTTGCTGGCTCCCGCAAACGACCAGCGAGCGTCCCTTGGCATTGGCCAGGTCCTTGCCCAATTCCGTAATCCACGTATTGACCGTCGCGTCGCTCGAAATCGCAAATGCACCGCCTGCTCCCGTTGCACCCACCGCTGCTGCCAACTGGGCCGCGATGCTGCCGATGGCGCTCGACGGCACCCGCAGACGATGGTCCGCCATTCCACCCGTAAGCGAGAAGCGGCCCTCGATGGCGTACAGCCGCGACATCGTCTCCTGGGTTTTGCCCAGACGACGGCGCCCCGCCGCAAATCCGGCGATGGTCTGCACCGTGCCATCGGTCGTGCCGAGGAAATCGCAGTCGAGCGCGACAATGACATCCGCTTTCGAAAAATCGTAGACATTCTGCACCGCTGCCTGACTCGCCCAGGGATCGTATTCGGCCCAAAGCAGCTTCGGAAATTGCTGCTGCAATAAAGTACGAATCCGCGCCCGCGTCGGCGACGTGCTCGGCTCCGCCAAAATTGCCAGCCCGTCCCCACCCTTCTTCAAGTAGTCGCGCTTCAGAATGGCGAACTCTTCCCAGAAATCTTCCCAGGTCGCTTCGGCGTAGTCCTTGCCCCGTTCCCGGGCCTTGAGCACGACTTTCGACCGGTCTGGGTCGTACAGATCGAGCACGGCGGATTGTCCGAAAAGATCGGTCGAGCCGTTGAAGCCCGGCACGTTCGGATTGCCTTCCAGCTTGGTCGGGCGTCCGTTATAGGTCGTGGCAATGAGCGGAAGCGCTCCGCCGCGCCGCGGCATTGAGGTCGCGTAATGGAGCGCGTTGCCCGGAACCTGCCACTCGACTCCCTTCGAGTAAGGCACCGCGTGCAACTCCGGACGACGGCAACCGGTCAGGCTTAGCCCGGCCAGCGCGATGGAGGCGCCCATGAACTGCATGAACCCGCGCCGCGTCACCTCGGTGCCTTCCAGCTCGGCTGCGCCCTGCGGGAACTCCCGTTCGAGACGCGCGCGAAACTCCGGCGTGTCCGCGAATTCCTCGAGGCTGCGCCAGTATTTCTTGCCCGTTGCCGGGGCCTTGGGGTGAGTAAAAATACGTTTCATCGGTGACAACCTGCGCAATCTTTCGGTGGATTGATTTTCCAGTCCTTGACCAGCTTTTGACCAAGTTCGGGCTGACTCGTCCCCGGGGGAGGAGTCCAATCGAGATCGTAGATCGGCGATTTTCCACCCGGAGTTGTCGCCGCGATGGGCCGGACGAATTCCTCCGGGTTGCGGTGGCACTGGAGACACCAGCCCATGCTCTGCGACTTGTCCTGAAAGACCACGCTCATCTCGTTGACCTTGCCGTGACAACTGACGCAACTCACGCCCCGGTTCACGTGGGCCGAGTGGTTAAAGTAGGCGTAATCGGGCACGTTGTGAATCTTCACCCAGGCAATCGGCTTGCCCGTGGTCCAACTGTCGCGCACCGGCTGGAGCTTCGGATTGTTCTGCTGGACTTGCTGGTGGCACTCCATACAGGTCTGCGTCGCGGGAAAATTGGACTGACCGCTGATTTCCACATAGCTGTGGCAGTGGCGGCAGTCGAGGCCGAGTTGGCCGACATGAAGATCGTGCTGAAACGCCACCGGCTGCACCGGCTGGTACCCGACGCGTGAGTACTTCGGCGTAAAGTAGTACCAGACTCCCAAGGGAGCCAGACCGCCCAAAACCGCCAGAACGGCCATCGCCTTGAGCAGGACCACGTTCGTTGCTTTGGGAAAAAGATTGGCCATGCGCTCGTTCGGGTTCGACTAGACGCTCGATTTGCTACCACGTTCCATGCCGAAAATGAAATGACAACGATAACTCATAGGTAAGACCCGACTTGTGGTACCAGACACCCTTTACGCGGGCAACCGGAATTGTGCTTTTTTTGGAATGTTTTTTTTGCTGCCCTCCAGCGGAACTAATAACACCCCGAATTTTAGGCCTCGATTCCCCGTCATCCCCTCAAAAACGCATGGACCGCAGCAACTTATTCGACGATGACCGTATCGTCGTTCTCGTAGGCGGGTGCGCAGCAGCAAAGCAAGACCAACGCTCCGCTCCCGGTGTTCCAGATTTTATGACGTGCGCCGGGCGGGATGCCGATGGCATCGAGCGGCCCGACATCGCGTATCTCGCCGTCGATTTTCATCCGGCCCGTCCCACTGACGATATAGTAAATCTCCTCGCACTTGAGGTGGTAATGCTCCTGCGTGGCACTGCCGGTTACGATGGTCGCCTCGGCTAGGCTTTGGTTGCGGATGACCGAGTTGCGATAGGCCAGCAATTCCCGAATTTCCGATCCGTCCTTGGTAATGAACGGCACGGCTTGGTTGCGATTGACGATATCCATGATAGGTGGGGCAAATTCTGCTGTTTAAAAGCAAAAAGGGAGCCACTTAAAATGGCTCCCTTTTCCAGCTTCCGCTCAACGGTAAATCGGAGATTATCTTAAAAGAACAACGGAATGATCAGAATGGCCACGATGTTGACCACTTTGATCATCGGGTTGATGGCGGGACCGGAGGTGTCCTTGTAAGGATCGCCCACCGTATCCCCAGTGACCGCCGCCGCATGGGCGACGGAGCCTTTGCCGCCGTAATTGCCCTCTTCGATGAACTTCTTCGCATTGTCCCACGCCCCGCCAGAAGAGGTCAGCGAAATGGCCACGAAAAGACCGGTGATAATCGTTCCCACCAGCACACCGCCGAGCGCCGTCGCGCCCTGAACCGCAGTCAAACCGAGGCTCGGAAAGAAGTGTCCGGCTAAGGAAGGGACACTCGCCACCAGCAGAACCGCGATCAAAGGCAGCAAGGCCGGGAAAATCATTTCGCCCAGCGCGGCTTTCGTCACAATATCCACGCAAGTGCCGTACTCGGGCTTGTCGGTACCGGTTAGGATACCGGGCTTGGCCGCAAGCTGACGACGGACTTCCCGCACCACGGCTCCGGCAGCCTTGCCCACTGCATCCATCGTATAGGCCACAAATAGAAACGGCAGCACTCCCCCGATAAACAAGCCGATGAGGATGGTCGGGTCTTCCAGGCTAAAGTTGATCGGGATGGCATTGGGATCCTCCAGCAGGCGGTGGCTCCGCAATTCATTGACGTACGAGCTGAAGAGCACCAACGCGGCCAGACCGGCGGAAGCGATCGCGTAACCCTTCGTCACGGCTTTCATCGTATTGCCGATGGCATCGAGTTCGTCGGTGATCTTGCGTACTTCCTTCGGCAGCTTCGACATCACGGCCAGACCGCCCGCATTATCGGTGATCGGCCCGAACGCATCGAGCGAGATGATAATGCCGGAAAGACTGAGCATACTGACCACCGCTACCGCGACGCCGTACAGGCCATGCGAATAATACGATACGACGATGGACAGACCGATGAAGAAGACCGGGAGCAACGTCGCGTGCAGACCGACCGCCAGTCCGGCGATAATGTTCGTCGCGTGGCCCGTTTCCGAAGCCTGCGCGATTTTCCGCACTGGGGCGAATTCCGTCGCCGTGTAGTAATTCGTGATGATGACGGTGATAAAGGTCATCGCCAGTCCGACCAACGTCGGCACGTAAACGCTCAGCCATTCGGTCGGGAAAAGCGTCCAGGAAAGCGGCAGGAAGAGAATCCCCGCGATGATCGCGCTCAACGCCACGCCCGCCAGCAACGCACTGGAAGGCTTCAAGTTGCCGACGTTGATAAACAGGATTCCGAGCACCGACGCGATCACGGAAAGTCCGCACAACATGAAGGGAAAAACGATGTATTCGGCGTGGCCGGGAGCGGTGAAAGCGGCGACTAAAACGCTGCCGATCAGGCTGACCGCAAAGGTCTCGAACACGTCCGCAGCCATCCCCGCGCAATCACCCACATTGTCGCCCACGTTGTCGGCGATCGTCGCCGGATTGCGGGGATCGTCTTCGTCGAGGTTCTGCTCGATTTTACCGACCAGGTCGGCACCGACATCCGCAGCCTTGGTGTAAATCCCGCCGCCCAACCGGGCAAACACCGAGATGAGACTGCTTCCCAGTGCTAGGCCAACCAAGGCATCGAGCGTTTTCTTGTGCGTGGGATCGCCGAAGACGAAGTCCGCCGTCAGATAGAAACCGCCGACGGCCAGGAGTGCCAGCCCCACCACGAGCAGCCCAGTTACCGCCCCGCCGTTAAAGGCCACCCGCAGAGCTGGCTGGGCCCCGATCGTCGCCGCTTGGGCCGTGCGAACATTCGCGATCACCGCAACGCGCATGCCGATATAACCGGCCAGCAGCGAGCAGCTTGCGCCGATCAGAAAGCCCAACGCCGTAGCACTCCCTTTGAAGAAAAAGATGAGAATGAACAAGACCACCGCTATGGCGCTGATCGTCATGATTTGTCGACGGAGGTAAGCCTTCGCACCCTCTTCGATGGCCGCAGCGACTTCTTTCATCAATGCAGTGCCGGCGTCGGCAGCACGGATTTTAACGGCCAGGATTACTGCGGTGATAATGGCGAGCACGCCCAGTCCCAACGCGGTTGGGATACCATTCTGAAGTAAAAATAAATCCATAGATAACAATAGTTTTAATTATGCCTTTGCGGGTAAGAGGGCGAAGTGTAAGCACCGCTGGAACAAGCGCAATCCCTAAATCGCGGGAAGCCGGAAGGACTGCTAAAGCTTGATCTCGGTCGAGATCTGGACCTTTTTTTCTCCTCCGCCCATCGTCTTTTTCAGCCGATCGAAGAAACCGACTTGAACCGGGGTATTATCGGCGGTGATCGCCCGCTCTCGCCCGTGGGGAAGAATTTCCACCGGAGTCACCTGGTGTTTGGCGATCAGCATGTTGGCCTGACGCAGTCTGGAGCTGAGACAGGAAGCGAGGCCCATCAAGAGCGCCCCCCCTCCCCCGGCATGTTCCGCCAGATAGTCCCGCAAATTTTCCAGGTTCATGCTCCACAGGATCGCAGGTTCAGCCACTTTTACGGAAGCGGAGGCAGGTCCCGGTTCCAATAAGCTTACTTCGCCGATCGGTTCGCCCGCTTCGGCCACGCTCAACGGAACTTCCTTTCCACTCGCCAGTGCCGTAATCGCCAGCTTGCCTTGGACCACGACGTAAAAGCGGTCCTGTTGCTGCCCCTCGGTAATGATCACCGTTCCGACCTCGAAGCGGTCGTACTGTCCGAACGAGGCGAGATTGGCCAGGGAACGATCGCTCATTCCGGCCAGAATTCCCATCGGCGGCAACGGCGGAGGCAACTCCTCCCAGCCGTCCGGAAGAGAATCATCGAGACGTTGGGATGCGCCGGGAAGTTCTTCCATAAGTAGTTCTTAAATTAAATTGCGCAGAAAGCAATCTCGGTTGTAGCCTAGGAAATCCCTAAGAGCGATCCTTTTCCATGCCACCCGCCTCCCTGCCTCGTTCCAGCATCCTCTCCTTCATGGACGACGAAGCCCGCGAAAATTTCGCGACCTACGGGACGGTGAACGAGACGACGCCCGGGCAGGTCATCATCAAACAGGGCGACGTGAACCTCCACCTCTTCATCGTGCTGCAGGGAACCTTCGAGATCTTTACCGAATCGACGGGGCGGCCGGTTCCGCTGGATGCGGTCGGTCCCGGGGATTGCCTGGGAGAGGTGGCGGTTTTCGAACCCGGTCTCGCCTCGGCCACGGTGACGAGCGCGGGCGCGGGCCAACTCTGGTCCATCGATGTGGAGCACCTCCAACAATTCCTGATCGACTGGCCCCATCCGGGTTGCGCGGCGGTGCTGGGGATTACCACGCTTTTGAGCCGACGCCTCAAGCGGGCCAATAACCTGATCCGGTCCAACGAAATCCTGCCCACCTTCCTCAGCGTCCGGACGCGCAAGCGCGCCGAGGGTTCGAGTGGGGGTTAGGGCTGGGGCTTAAATGGCATAGCCGTCCTATAAATTTAGCCAAAACAGGCCATTGGGGCCATTTAGAGCAGAGAGGCCAAAGAGCGCGGGGAAAGCTGGCATGGCGCGTGCGCGACCCAGTCGCGTGGCGAGTTCCTCCAAGAGTATCTTTTTGCAGAAGTCGATGTACGGGCTCTACATCGGCGCGGCGATGTTCCTCGGGGTGATCGCGAGCGGGATCACCGCCTATTGTCTGAAGGGCTGGAATCTTTCCGATGCGATCTACATGGTCGTCATCACCGTTTTTTCGGTGGGGTACGAGGAAGTCGAGCCGGTCACGACGCCGGTGCTCCGCGCCATCACCATGCTCATCATCGTTGCGGGGGATGCGAGCAAGGTCTACTTTGTCGGATCGCTGGTCCGATTCATCACCGAAGGAGAAATAGGAAAAGCCATGGAAGAACATCGAAAATCCCGCGACATCGAAACCATCACCGACCACGCCATTGTCTGCGGCTACGGACGGATCGGACAAACGCTGGCCCGCGAACTTACGGCCAAGAATTTCCCCTTTCTCATAGTCGACAACAATGCCGAGCGGGTGGCGCTGGCCCACACGCACGGACACCTGGCCTTGGTCGGCGACGGAGGCGACGAGAACACGTTGTCCGAGGCGCACATCGAGCGGGCGGTCGTCCTGGCGACGGTGCTACCGAACGACATGGTCAATGTTTTCATCACCCTGACCACGCGCAACATGCGGCCCGAGTTGCGGATCATTGCCCGCGCGGAGGACCCGGCTACGGAGAAGAAGCTCCGGCAGGCGGGCGCGAACGAGATCATCCTCCCTGCCTTTGTCGGTGGCATGCAAATCGCCAACAGCATCACCCACGCCTCGATCGACAGCATCCTTCGGGACGGCGGCCAGCACATCAAGAACGACCTCAAGGACCTGGGGATGGAGATCCACGAGCATCCGATCGTGGCCAATGGGGTGGACGACCGCAAGACGCTGGCGCAGTTGATCAAAGGCGTGGAGACCAACTGCATGATCCTGGCGATCAAGAAACCGGACGGGTCGCTTGTGCAACATCCACCGGGAGCATATCGCCTGGAGGCGAACGACACGGTGATGATTCTATCGCACGGGAGGGTGATTTAGGGGGAAGGAATTACGGAAATACCAAATTGAAGGAATTAACGGATTTTTTCAGGCGGAGTTTTGATCGGAATAAAGAACCCCGCCGCAAGCAGCGGGGTATTGAGGAGCAAAAGGCAGGCTGAACTGATCCTTCGACTTCGCTCAGGATGACGGTTCGTTTTTTTTGGGGGGTGGGATGGCTCGCTGCGCTCGGGGACCGTCGCCCGGAGGTCGACGGCTACGTTTGGAGCCTTTTGATAAGCCAGTGAAGATCAAAGGGAACTGCTCCGGGTAACGTCGTTCTGGGCGCAAATGCGACCAGGTTTGCGACTGCTTGGGCTGCTCTGGTAGAACTCGGCGGGTGCTCCGCTGAAACTCCGCCAGCGCTTTCGCAAATAAAGGCGGTGGATCTCTTTCAG
>CAJCII010000204.1 GCA_903970335.1 Bacteroidota bacterium
CTTTGGGACTCCATGTGCGCACACGGTGTGGCTTCTGACTCAGGCCGCTTTCGTCGATGAAGATTAAGGTGCGCCCTTCTGCTTTGGCTTTTTTTTAATGCGAGGCCACTCAACCCGTTTCCAGCGGACGATCTCCTCCTCCTTGCGTTCGCGTGCCCGGCCTGCGGGACGCTGGCACCTCCAACCCATCTGTCCCAGCAACCGCCCAACATGATCGCGATGATAGCGCACTCCAAACTAGCGGTGGATCAGCTTGGCGATGCGTTCGGTTGTCCATAAGGCCGTGGCGTATCCATGAGCCTGTGGGCCGTTCTGCAAATGCTCGGCCAGTTGGGCCAACTGCACTGCATTGAGCCGGGATTTACGTCCGGTTGGCACTCGCGCCAAACCCTTCTCACCCTGCGCTGCCATGACTTTGGCCCACTCATGCACCGACTGTCTTTTGACACCCAACCGACGTGCCACCTCAGCTTGGCTCACTCCATCTTCCAAAAGGCGTGCGCCCTCCAATCGCCGTTCTTCCATATGCTCATAATCTCTTCTCTTGCTCATCCCTTTCAAAAGCAAGATGTACGCCAATCTGTCAGTCTGTTATGCAGCACTCAGTAATGTAGCGGGGGTCTATGACCGCCGTCGGTGTTCCCTTCAGTCGGTAGCCGCCGCACTCCGTGCGACGGATCGGTCGGCCTTTCCTTCCCCAATACCCCGCTGCTTGCGGTGGGGTTCTTTATAAATTCGTTTAATCGCCGAAATTTAGTGTGCAGAAAAGCGATCACAACCCCCTCCTCAAGATTTCCCGCAAAAACCTCCCCGTATGGCTGCCAGTCTGCTCCGCGATAAATTCGGGCGTCCCTTTCGCGATGACCTGCCCGCCGCCGTCGCCTCCTTCCGGGCCGAGATCGATGACGTAGTCGGCGCATTTGATGACGTCGAGCTGGTGCTCGATCACGACCAGGGTGTTGCCCGCGTTGCGCAGCTTGAAGAGGACGTGGAGTAGTTGTTCGATATCGGCGAAGTGGAGTCCACTCGTCGGTTCGTCGAGGATATAGATGGTGCGACCGGTCGCACGTTTGGCCAGTTCCGCCGCCAGCTTAACCCGCTGCGCCTCGCCACCGGAAAGCGTGGTCGCGTGCTGGCCGAGCCGCAAATAGCCGAGCCCGACCGAGGCCAGCGCCTCGAGTTTGTCGGCGGCGCCGGGGACGTTGCGGAAAAAATTCAGGCCGTCGTCGACCGTCATGTCGAGCACGTCGGCGATGTTCAGGCCCTTGTAGGTGATCTCGAGCGTTTCGCGATTGAACCGGCGTCCGCCGCACGCCTCGCAGGTGACGTAGACGGGCGGGAGAAAATTCATCTCGATCTTGATCACGCCGTCGCCCTCGCAATGCTCGCAGCGACCGCCCTTGACGTTGAAGCTGAACCGGCCCGGCCCGTAGCCGCGCACGCGCGAGGAGGGGAGCTGCGCGAAGAGATCGCGGATGGAATTGAACGCGCCGGTGTAGGTGAGCGGGTTGGAGCGGGGTGTGCGCCCGATCGGCGTCTGGTCGATGACGATGGCCTTGTCGATGAGGTCGAGACCGTCGAGACCGTCGTGGAGGCCGGGCGCTTCCTTCGCGTGGTAAAAATAGCGGAAAAGGGCGCGGCAGAGGATGTCGTTGACCAGCGTGCTTTTGCCGGAGCCGCTGACGCCGGTGACGCAGGTCATGAGGCCGATGGGAAACCCGACGGTGACGTTGCGCAGATTGTTTTCCCGCGCATTCAGGACGCGGACCCAGCCCGCTTTCGGCTGCAGGCGCACCTTGGGCACGCGGATCGTTTGCGCGCCGGTGAGAAATTGCCCCGTGAGCGATTTCGGATTGGCCATGACCTCGGCGACCGTGCCCGCCGCGACGATCTGCCCGCCGCGCGAGCCGGCATGGGGACCGAGATCGACGAGATAATCGGCGGCGCGGATCGTGTCCTCGTCGTGCTCGACCACGATGACGGTGTTGCCGAGGTCGCGCAATTCGTGGAGCGTGGCCAGGAGCCGCTCGTTGTCGCGCTGGTGCAGGCCGATGCTCGGCTCGTCGAGGATGTAGAGCACGCCGGTGAGTTTCGAGCCGATCTGCGTGGCGAGCCGGATGCGCTGCGCCTCGCCGCCGGAGAGGGTGCCGCTCTCGCGGTCGAGCGTGAGGTAGCCGAGGCCGACTTGGTTGAGGAAGCCGAGCCGCTGGAGGATTTCGCGCCGGACCTCGCCGCCGATCTTTTCCTCCTGCGGAGTGAGCGTCCAGGCTTCCAGCCAGCGTTGCGCCGCCACGATGGAGAGATGGCTGAATTGCGCGAGGTTCAGCCCCGTGCCGGGCGGGCCCCCGAGCGTGACGGCGAGAATTTCCGGACGCAGCCGCGCCCCGCGACAGGTGCGGCACGGAATGCGCGTCGTGTACTGGTTGAGCCGCTGGCGGGTCAGCTCGCTGTCGCTCTCCTCGCGGAGCCGGGTGACTTGTGCGATGAGTCCCTCGAACGGGCGCTCGGTCGTCACGGTCTTGCCGGCGCGGGTGGACACGAACGCGATTTTTTCTTCGCCGCTCCCGTGCAGCAGCGCGTGCTGGAAGGCGTCGGAGCATTCCTCGTAGGGACGCGACATCGGTTCGTTGTAGGCGGCGGCGACGGCCGTCAACTGGCTGCGATAGAGCTTGGCCAGCGCGGGCGACGACCGACGCCACGGCGCGACCGGCATGTCCTCCAGCTTCACGGTCCCGTCGGGGACGAGCAGCGCCGGATCGAAGACGGCTTCGGTGCCGAGTCCGTCGCAGACCGGGCAGGCGCCGAGCGGGCTGTTGAAGGAAAAATGGCGCGGGGTGATCTCGCCGAAGCGGTACCCGGTCTCGGGATCGAAATTCTGGTTGCTCAGCGTCAACTCCTCCACGATCGCATCGGGCGGACCGAAGAGGACGGTGACGACGCCGTTGCCGGTCTTCAGCGCCAGCTCGATCGAGTCGCTTAGTCGCGTCTTGATCGAATCGGCAATTTTGAGCCGGTCGATGACGGCCTCGATGGTGTGGGCGCGGGCTTTGTCGAGGCGCGGCGGCTGCTCCAGCTCGAAGATGCGACCGTCCATCCGCGCCCGGACGAAGCCCTCGCGTCGCAGTTTTTCCACTGTGTCGCGGAACTCGCCCTTCTGCTGCCGCACCACCGGGGCGAGAATCTGCACGGGCGTGCCCTCGCGGGCGGCGAGGACGCGGTCGACCATCTGCTGCACGGACCAGCGCTTGAGCGGCTTGCCGGTCTGCGGATGGTGCGGCTGGCCGAGGTGGGCGTAGAGGAGCCGGAGAAAATCGTGGATTTCGGTCGTGGTGGCGATGGTCGAGCGCGGGTTGCCCCCGGCCGTGCGCTGCTCGATCGCGATGGCGGGCGAAAGGCCCTCGATAAAATCGACGTCGGGCTTTTCCATCTGCTCGAGGTATTGTCGCGCGTAGGTGGAGAGGCTCTCGACGTAACGGCGCTGGCCCTCGGCGTAAAGGGTGTCGAAGGCCAGCGACGATTTGCCCGAGCCACTGACGCCGGTAAAGACGACCAGCTTGTTCCGCGGCAACGTCAGCGAGACGTTCTTCAGGTTGTGCTGGCGCGCCCCGCCAATCCGGATTTCCTCCATGGCCATAAACCCATAATCTACCATGAGTCCGTTTACTTGCCAAAAGGCAGGGGATTTTTTTGACCGGACTACATTGCCCAAATAGCCAGTCTTACCTAAAAATATAGGCCAGATAAGCCATTTTCAGCCCGTACCGCGCCACCGACCGGATTGCATCGGGAGCGCCCCCGGCCCTAGACTCACCCCATGCTCGACCTCGCCACGCTTGCGGCCCTGCACGAGAAATATCGCGAGGCGGCCTCGCTGCCGGTGGCCGATTTTACGCTCGGCCCGCACCGGTTCGATTTCTCGGCGCAGACCTACCTGATGGGCGTCGTGAATCTTTCCGCCGACTCATGGTACCGCGAGAGCGTCGTGCTGAGCACGGAGGCGGCCATTCGGCGCGGGCGGGTGCTGCACGAGCAGGGCGCTGCGATTATCGACATCGGCGCGGAATCGACGCTGGCCCAGGCGGCGCGGGTGGAGGGTGCGGCGCAGGAAGGCACGCTGGTCCCGGTGGTGCGCGAGCTGGCAAAGGCGGGGCTTTGCGTTTCGGTCGAGACGTATCATCCGAGCGTGACCTCGGCGTGCCTGAAAGCGGGGGCGCGGGTGCTGAACCTGACCGGTACCACACACGGCGCGGACTTTTTCCGCGAGGTGGCCGATTTCGACGCCGGGGTGATCCTCTGTTTTGTGCAGGGCGCGAACGTGCGAGAGGTAAGCGATCTCGACCTGGGCCGCGATCCGGTCGGGGCGATGGTCGAGTTTTTCGCGCGGCAGATCGAAGCGGCCACGGAGGCGGGCGTGTCGCGCATCTGGATCGATCCCGGCCTGGGCTTTTATTACCGGAATTTGCAGGACAGCGGGGCGCGGGTGCGG
This sequence comes from Bacteroidota bacterium, assembly GCA_903970335.1. Taxonomy (GTDB): domain Bacteria; phylum Verrucomicrobiota; class Verrucomicrobiia; order Methylacidiphilales; family UBA1321; genus JABDGH01. Next base: position 4,487 of record CAJCII010000204.1, read on the forward strand.
CACCAGATGCACGTCTTCCTGAACGGGTTCCGGCTGCGCACGCTGGGCTGGCCGATCTGCCAGGCCCTGCCCCATGCCTTCGCCTGCTTCGAGGAGGAGGTGCGGGTGGCCGAACCGTTCTTCGCGGTACTGGCGTTGCTGGGGCAGACGAGCCTGCTGCGCACCCACGAGGTGGCGAAGGTCCGCGGGGTCTTGCGCGCCATGGAGCTGTCGCGCGGGGCCGGGGATATTCTGCCTTCCTCTTAATTACATTTTCGACAGGAGTCTCTCTCTTGGTCGAACAGGTTGTAAATTCCCTCAGGGTGCTTATAACTGAGTTTTTGCCCCAACCTTATTTCCGATGGCACCCCAAAGACATTTAACCCGCTGGGACGACTGGATACTGCGCATCATCGCGGTTTACCATCTGCTCAAGTCGGCGTTTTTCTTTGCCCTGGGCTTTGGCCTGCTCCATTTTCTCCATCGCGACCTAGCGAAGTTCCTGACCGATTACATCATCGAGCCGTTCAAGCTCGATCCCGACGGGCGCTTCCTGAAATGGGTGCTGGACAAGGTGACCGACCTGACGCCGCACTGGCTGCGGATCATCAGCTATCTCTTTTTCAGCTACGGGTTGCTTTTTGCGATCGAGGGTATCGGGCTTTATCTGCGCAAGCGTTGGGCGGAGTACCTGGTGGTAATCGTGGTGTCGTCGCTGTTACCGTTCGAGTTTTACGAAATTTGCGCCGCGCTGGCGTGGTGGAAATTCGTCCTGATGGCCGGCAATCTTCTGGTTGTCGGCTTCCTCTGCCACCGATTGGTCATCGAAAATTCCGAAATCAGGCAACATAAAACGCACTAGGGCTTTTCGGGCCGGATGGTTATAGTTCAAGCCCCTCGCCAGTCGGTCGCGACCACGGACCTTTTCGCATGAGCACCTCCACCCCTCCGAAGCTGACCCGGTTCAAATCGCCCAAGCGAACGGCGCGGACCAATTTCCGCATCTGGCTCCTGGCGGGATCGCTCATCTGCGGCATCACCGTCGTTTCCCTCGTCTACATCTACTACAGTTGGCAGGCGAGCCTGATCGACATCGACATCGTCAAGGAGATGCCGAAGGCCTCGATCCTTTACGATTACCAGGGGCACGCCTTCAGCCGGTTCTTCGACGAAAACCGCATCGCCCTGCCCAGGAATCTACCGGTGCCGAAGCTGCTGGCCGAGGCGGTGGTGGCGACGGAGGACCGTCGCTTTTACTCCCACGGCGCGATCGACCTCTATGGCATCGCCCGCGCCCTGGTCGCGGACATCATCGGGCATGGCTCGCGCCAGGGCGGAAGCACGATCACCCAGCAACTGGCCCGGAACAGCATCGGGCGGCTGGAGCGCACCTACGACCGCAAGCTCCTGGAAATCTTCCTCGCCCACCGCATCGAGGACGCCTACACGAAGGAGGATATCCTGCGGTATTACCTGGACCGCATCTATTTCGGCCAGGGTCTCTATGGCGCGGAGACGACCGCCAACGCGTTCTTCGGCTGCTCCGCGCGCCGCCTTAATCTGGCCCAGTGCGCGCTGCTGGCCGGGATGATCTCGAGTCCCAACGCCTCGTCGCCCTGGAAGGATGTCACCGCCGCCAAAGCCGCACGCGACCGGGCACTGGACCGCATGGTCAAGGCCGGTTACATCACCCAAGACGAGGCGGACAAGGCGTCGAAGTCTCCGCTGGGCCTGAAACCGAGGCCCGATTTCGGCGGCGGCTTTGCGACGAGCGAAGTGCGGCGACAACTGGAGCAAATCCTCGATTCCAATACGATCCAGGAAGGCGGCCTGAAGATCTTCACCACCATCGATCCCCACCTGCAAAGCGTGGCGGAAAACGCGCTGGATGCGCGGATCGCGGAAATCGAGGCGCAGAAGGGGGAATCGCATCGCAACGGCTTCGGCGATCCGAACACCGGCCTGCCGGACGAGGATGTCCTCGAGGGTGCCTTCTTTGCCGAGGACCCGGCCAACGGCGCGATCAAGGCGGTCGTCGGCTCGCGCGATTTCACCCTGAGCCAGTACAACCGGGCCATGCAGGCGCGGCGGCAGATCGGCTCCACGATCAAGCCGTTGATTTACGCCATCGCCTTTGCGGAAAAGGGCTACTGCCCGGCCAGCACCATCGACGCCTCCAAGTTCGACCTGACCCGCGCCACCAACACCATGCCCGCCAACGAAGAAACGGCCGAACCGATCCGCATCAACGATGCGCTGGTGAAATCCGACGACTACTCCGCCGTGCGCATGGGCATCGTCGTCGGGCCCGATTTGCTCAACGACTACGCGCACCGCTGCGGCGTCACCGGCGACATCCCCCCGTATCCCTCCAGCTACCTTGGCGCCTGCGAAATGAGCCTGAACGAGCTGACCGGCATCTATTCCACCTTCGCCGACCACGGCGTCTGCGTGCAACAGCACATCATCGTCCAGGTGCTCGACGACAAGGACCACGTTATCTACAACTATCAAGGCTCCGCCCGCCAGGTCTTCACCCCGCAAGTCGCGCGACAGGTCACCGGCATGATGGAAAATGTGCTCGATTTCGGTACCGGCACGCCCGTGCGCCAACAATTCGGTTTCAACGCCCCGGCGGCGGGCAAGACGGGCACCACCAACGACTACAAGGATGCCCTGTTTGAGGGCTTCACCTCGCACCTCGCGGCAGGCGTCTGGATCGGCTACGACCAACCGCGGGAAATCATCCCCGGCGGGTACGCAGCCACCGTCGCCCTCCCCGTCTGGGCCAACGTGATGAAACAAATGCAGGGGCAATACCCGATGCAGGCCTTTCCGGTTCCCAGTGGACTGGAGGTCGTCGATGTCGGCGGCGGATTTTTCAGCCACGGCCAACGGTACTACCTCCGGCCCGACCAGCGCCCTCTCTTGGACGAGGAAGTCACCAGTACGCCCGACGAGCAGAATCCCGCTCCCAAGCGCAGCATCATCGACCGCTTTCTCGACATCTTCCGCTGATTCCTCCCTGCCATTTCCGAGCAAGACTCCTACAGTGGGGCGAGGAGATGCATTTTCTGGAGACGCAGGAGACGCTGGATTTGATCCGGGCGTTCGGGCTGATGTGGAAGCGGGTGCCATCCGGTGCGCTGCCGCTGGCGGTGAAAGTGACATTGTTTCACCTGACCGCCGCGCATGGCGTGACGCCGAATTTGCCGAGGAAGCGGGTGTCGCGTCTGGCGCTCGACAGGGCGGTGGACCGGCTGAATGCGTGCTATGGGCGCAATACGGTTTACTTCGGCGGAGCGCAGACGGCGTTGGATTCGGCACCAACACGGATGCGCTTACGACGATTCCGGAAATGGAGAAGGAGCGAGAGGAGCGGGTGCAGGTGGACCGCTGAGAGTTTTTAGAATTCAGCGTGGCAGCCAAAGCGTCACCGCGCTCCGGCCCATTCTTCTGTCACATGACTCAGCGTCATGCGCGTCACCTTCCCATCGGCTACCTTCACGCGGAGCCATCCGGTAAGATCGAGGCTGAGGAAAGATCCGTCGGCATCCCTGGCATGAAGGTCCTCCGTATCCCGATAGCGATATTCCGCTTTGTCTCGATCGAGCTTGGCCGGGCCCAATTCCCGCGTCAAAGCCTGGAACGACATTCCGGGTTCTCCAAAGGGAAAGGAAATCGGGCCGTGAAGGCGCGGAAGCCAGAACGCATCCCAAACTTCGCTTGCGGGCCTGAGATCGACTCCTTGCAGAGAGTGGGTATCGCCTCCCATTTCATTATTGGAGGAAAAAACTATGACTTGGCCGCCCCAGCGATAACGGACCAGCCACTCGAAGTTCGTGTCCCCCTCATGTCCATCCCGGGTCATTGCACCACTACCCAAAGCTTTCAGGACCTCGCCGAGCGTCGATTTTTCCAGAGTGAAGCGCTGTGTACCAACCTGGCACCATTGCGCGAAGTCCCATTTCACCTCCGTCGCATCGGGCGATATGACATCGTCCTGCGGGAGGCCGAGCACGGACAGCCTCTCGGACGGTACGAGATGCGAGTAGAGAAACAGAAGCATGGACAGAAATCCGATCACGACGACGGTAGTGATTTTAATGGGAAGCTTCACCTTGCCCAAGGTTCGACCCAAAGCTGCACGCGAATCAAGGATGATCACGTCCCGAGAAATGTGGAGATCTCTTCACGCCTTCACGCTATGAAAAAAGGATCCCCTCTCGATTCTCCCGAAGGTGGAGAAGGAGCGAGAGTGAATTTTGACGGAATTACGGAATGGGGCAAATATACGGGAGTAACGGAATTTTCGCACTACCAGCACTATTGTAACAAGGCGGCGAATCCGGCCTGCTCAAAGTGACGATCGCCGGTGAGCGCCTCGGTGATGCCGCGCTCGCGCATGATTAGAAACGAGGTGCAGTCGGTCAAAGTCCACACCTTGTCGCCATGACGGTGGTAAAAATCTAGTGCTTGTTCCAATATGCTGGAGGATGCGTGAACGACTTCAGTGATGGCCGAGTGTCGGAGGTGATCGACGAGGCGGCGGATACGAGAACGGTATGGGTTATTGGCAAATCCATCGGCGACTTCCAAGAGAACCCGTTCGCTCGTAACCAAGCGATCCCCGATTCGATCGGAAAGCTCCAGAGCTTTGCGATGATATTGATCGAGGCGGTTAAGGTGTGCGATAAAATAGACGGTATCCGCAAAAACTTCGCTCATTTTTTGGGATGGTCGTGGATATAATGATTGTAGTCTTCCGCCATGTCGAAGGGGAGGTCATCGGCGATACTTTCAAATTCTTTCAAAAAGTTCCCGGATCGAGCCTGTCTTTTCGGTCTCTTTTCGTACGTGCTCAATACGTACGAGCGTACCATCGGGCCAATCGACTCCAGGCGGGAGCACGATTTTTCCGGCTTCGACGGTGGTGGTGATGCTCATGCCGGTAAGATGCCGTAAAATGGGGTAAAGACAAGTTTTGGAGCACGGCGCGAGGGGTGAGCGCCGATAAAAAAAGGAACCCCGAAGAAGTTTCCTTCCTCGGGGTTCATGGTACTGGCAACGACCTACTCTCGCACAACCTAGAGATGCACTACCATCGGCGAACGCTCGTTTCACTTCCGTGTTCGGTATGGGAACGGGTGGTGCCAAGCTTCTAAGGTCACCAGACTGCTGAGGAACGAAGAGCT
>CAJCII010000205.1 GCA_903970335.1 Bacteroidota bacterium
TTGCGGCGCTGGCTGTCGGACATCGACGATATTGCCGACATGGACATGGAAACGATCCAGAGCACGAGCTTTTATGCGTTCGACCAACTGCGGGCCAACGAGGCGATCGAGTACCGGAAGGCGCTGAAGAAGGAGCTGGACGAGATCGGGAACAACGTGAGCCGGATGAGCAGCCTGCCACGGACGAATAAGTAAACCGTTTCGCACGGAGGACGGCAGAGGGCCGAAGAGGAGGATGGGTCTGATGGGACGGATAAAGGGAACTGCCTGAGCGGAATATTTTAACAGGAAATCATGAAGACATGAGGAAGGCGTTTTGAATTTGGATAAAGAGGGTCGTTTGGAAAAGGTGGATATCCTCCGGGGGCTGATCACTCGACAAGCCCTGGGGCGCGGCTGGGGAAAGATGACGGGCCATTGGGGATAGAGTTACGGTGTCGCGATGGCGAAGGTCGTTCGGGGGCTGATCCTTCGACAGGCTCAGGATGACGGATTTTTATGTTGAGGATTAGGTGGCTCGCTGCGTCGGGGCCCGTTGCCCGGAGGTCAACGGCTACCTCGGAGGAGGGCACCACCGCTCGGGAGGGACTCGTCCCATCGCGGCGGCTACCTGCTGAGGGTACAACCGCTACCACTGGAGAATGGGTCAGGCCGGAGGCTGACCCTCCCCAGGTGCAACGGCTGGCACGGAAGGTTTGGGGACGAGGCGAAAGATGCCGGTTTCCTTTTCCAGGTGGCTGGGTACAAAGTGGGAGGCCGAGTCTATGAGGGACATTCCTTTTCTTTTTTGTACACGGAGTATTCGTCTGTTTGCGTTTGGACTGGTCTCGGTCATTTTGGTTTTTTTCCTGACCGAGCGCGGTTTTTCCACGACCCAGGTTGGATGGCTGTTGACGTTGACGCTGTTGGGGGATGCGGTGATTTCTCTTTTGCTGACCACTCGTGCCGATCGGTGGGGGCGTCGACGAACACTGGCGATCAGCGGCTGTTTGATGGTCCTGGCGGGGCTGGCCGTGCTGGCGACAGGAAATTTCTGGCTACTGGCCCTGGCGATGACCATCGGGGTGATCAGCCCGGCCGGAAACGAGGTGGGGCCGTTCCTGGCGGTGGAACAGGCGGCCCTGGCGCATCTGGTGGAGGACCATCGTCGAACGCACTATGTGGCGTGGTATAACGTGGCCGGTTTCAGCGCAACCGCCCTGGGCGCCTTGACGGGAGGCGCGTTGTCCGGCTGGTGGCAACACCACCACGTTCCGCCCCTCTTGAGTTACGAGCGGCTCTTTTGGTTTTATGCCGGAGCGGGGGTGGTACTTATTGTCCTGTCGATGCAACTGAGCCGAGCGGTCGAGGTCGAAACTACTCCGGCGAAATTTCGTGGCTTCGTGGCGCAATGGACGGGACTGCACGAATCGAGGCCGGTGGTGCTGCGGTTGAGCTCCCTGTTTGCGCTCGATGCCTTTGCCGGGGGATTCATCGTGCAAAGCATCCTGGCCTACTGGTTTTATTTGAAATTCGGCGCGACCAATCTGGAACTGGGCGGGCTGTTTTTTGCCACGAATATTTTGTCCGGCATCTCGGCTCTGGTGGCGATTCCGCTGTCCAAACGGCTGGGGCTGGTGAACACAATGGTGTTCACGCATTTGCCCTCCAATGTGCTTTTGATGGCCGTGCCCCTCATGCCGACGTTTCATCTGGCGGTGGGATTTTTGCTGATGCGGCATTTGATTTCGCAGATGGACGTGCCCGCGCGGCAATCGTACGTGATGGCGGTGGTGCCCGCCTCGGAGCGTTCCGCAGCCAACGGCATCACCGCGACGGTACGCTCACTCGGCTCGGGACTGGCACCTTCCCTGGCGGGGATGATGTTGACGACCGCGGCGCTGGCGAGTGCGCCCATTTACCTGGCCGGAGGGCTGAAGATCATTTACGACCTGGCCCTCTATCGGGGATTTCGTCAGGTCAAGCCACCCGAGGAGGCGAAGTAAGATCGCCGCTTGCTTCTTCCATTCCGACCTGAGAAAAGGAAACCGTGCACTCGACCGACTTAAGTTCCTGGAAGCATGACCATCAATTTGGCGCGCAAAATCCGCTCGCCAAAAAGCGAGCCGATGTGGTTACGGTGCTGACGGCGGTCATGATGGTGGCGGAGATCGCCTGCGGACAAATTTTTCATTCGATGGCCCTCTTCGCCGACGGATGGCACATGGGCACTCATGTCGTGGCGTTGGGCATTACGGCATTCGCCTACTTTTATTCGGAGCGGCACCACGGGGACAAGCGGTTCAGTTTTGGGACCGGAAAAGTCGGATTTCTCGGAGGCTATACCAGCGCGGTGCTGCTCTGCGTGGTCGCGGGCTATATGATGTTCGAGTGTTGCACGCGCCTGATTCATCCGGTCAAAATATTCTTCGACGAAGCGCTGATCGTGGCGGGCATCGGCCTGACTTTTAATTTATTTTCCGCCTGGATGCTGGGCGGCGAGCATTCGCACGATCATGCCCACGGACACGATCACGCGCACGAACATGCCGCGACGCACGATCTCAATTTGCGGGCGGCGTATATCCACGTCCTGGCGGATGCCTTGACGTCGTTGCTGGCCATCATGGCCTTGACCTTGGGGAAGTTTTTCGGATGGAGCTGGCTGGATCCGGCGATCGGAATCGTGGGGTCGCTCGTGGTCGCGCAGTGGGCGTTGGGATTGATTCGCACGACGAGCACGATTCTTTTGGACCGGGAGATGGATGCGGGGGTGGTCGCGGAAATTTACGAAGCGATCGAGCAGGATGGCGATGCGAGAGTGGCGGACCTGCATCTGGTGCGGGTCGGGAATGCCGATTACGCGGTGGTGCTGACGGTGGTGGCGGAAAATCCGCGCGCCCCGAACTACTACAAGGATCAGATACGGATCCACGAAGAGTTGGTGCACATTTCCGTCGAGGTGCATACGTGCCCCGAGCCTGCGCACGCGGTTGCCGGTGGCAGGCGGTAGCGTTAGGGCGCGGTAGGATGCGACTGCGTGGTAACCTGGACTTTGGCGCCGCCGGTCAACGAACAGGAGGGATTCAGGATTACGGAACCGTCCTCTTTCAGGCCATCGAGCGAAAAAAGGGACAGGCACGCGGACGGTTTTGAATTTCGATGATGAACTGCCATTCCCGGCGGCGTGCCTGCGCTGCGGGGGCGACCTCGGAGGGAGGGAAGATTAGCGCGAAAGGGAGTTTCGCGGGGGGGCAGTAACCTGGGAACGAGTCCTCATGGGAACAGTTTCGCACGGAGGACGGCAGAGGGCCGAAGAGGAAGAGGGCCTTGGAACGGGAACCGCCCGGAGGTCGGCGCTGCGACGAAGGATGGGGCAGGCCGGAGGCTGACCCTCGCCAGGGACGACGGTGGCCAGCGGAGGAGTGTGGGGACGAGGGAAGGCACCGTCGCAGGGGCCGGCGACGGCTACCGACGGAAGGGGGAAGCGTCTCGGCGGGCGCCTCGCCCTCCAAGGCAGACGCATCTAAATTTTTTCAGCCAAATTCAGGTGAAATCATGGGTCTGATAGGTCAAATGGGGCTAAGATCGGAGATTCGGCTGATGATTTTTCGGAAAATCAGACCCCATTCGAGGGGCGGGAGTTCCCAAACGGCCTCTTTTTCTTCAAGAAGAATTTAGATGCGTTTGCTCTGAGGAAGTGGGGTTGGTGGAGTGACTTTTTGGGCGCGAAGCGGTTGGGGCGAGAATTGGGGAAAAAGGAGTCAATTAGAGGGTGGAGGGGTGGCGAGGGGGTTCCATTGGTCGGGGCCGGCGAGGACTTGGGCGGGATCGGAGAGGGAGGCGGCTTCGGCGTCGGTGAGTTGTTTGGAGCCGGGGAGGCGATGGGAAATGTCGAGGGGTTTGCCGTCGAGGTCGAGGGTCCGGTATTCCTCGAACTGGAGTTGCGGGCCGGGGAGGACAGGGGTGGTCTTCGGCTGGCCCTTGGGGGCGTCGAGGAGCCAGCCTTCGGGAGGGATGCCGGGGCCCATGAGGCAGTGGAGGTAGGCGACCTGGCTGGCGGGGAAGGCCACCGGGTCGATGCGGCCGAGCCAGCATTTTTTGGTTTCGTCGGCGCAAGTGAGTTTGCACCGGGAGAAGATGTAGCCGGGCCGAGTGGGGGCATTGCGGGCCTGAACGAAGTAGCCGCCGTGGAGGGCATGGACCTCGCACCGGTCGAGGAAGACGGAGCCGAAGCCCCAGATGAAGTCGACGTCGCCTTCGATGGAGCAGTTGGCGACGTAGACGCGGCCGTTGAGGCAGAGGGTGTCCTGGAAGCTGGAGAAGTCGTCGTCGCGGAGGATGCAGCGCTCGGCGTTGAGGTAGAGGGTCTCGGACTGGGTGCCTTTCCAGGGGGTGCGATTGCGGAGGGTGAGGTTTTGGAGGAGCAAGTCGTTGCCCTGCGCGCAGACGACGGAGCGGGCGGAGACGGAGGGGTTCAGCTTTTCGCTGTCGAGGGCGGTGAGGATGGTTTTTTTGCGGTCCTGGCCGAGGAGCGTGAGGTGGTCGAGCGTTTGGGGGATGCGGACGAGGCCGTCGTAGGTGCCGGCTTTGACGAAGACGAGGGTCGGCGTGGGGTTGGGGAGGGGGATGTCGTCGATGGCGCCCTGGACGGTGCAGAAGTCGCCGGTGCCGTCGGCGGCGACGAGGCGTTTGACGAGCGGCGCGGCAGGGGCGCACCGGACGGAGAAGGTCCAGGCGTTTTTGTCGGAGAGGCTGGAGAAGGGCTGGTTTTGCGCGTCGAGGAAGACGGTGGGATCGATGGCGACGGCATAGGTTTCGCCATAACGGAGGGTGTGGCGATGGAGGTGGATGAGGACGGTGGCGCCGTCGATGAGGATGGGGTCGATGCGGAGGGTCTTTCCGCCGATGGTGTCGGTGAAGTTTCCGGCGGCGAGATCGAACGAGTCGGCGACGGTGTGGTCGGAGGCGTGGGTGACGAGGATTTTTCCGGTGGCGCCGAGGTGAACGGGAGTGGGGAAGACGAGGCGCAGGGGGGTGTCGATGCAGGCGCCGGGGCCGGTGGGCCATTTCTCCGTGGGGGAGAGGTTCGCGTGGGCGGTCGGGACGCCGAGGAGCGTGACGAGGGTGAGGGAAAGGCAGAGGAGGATGGGGCGGGAAGGACGTTGCGGACCGGGCATGTCGGCTGTGTTAGCAGATGGGGGAGGGGAAGGACAGTGCGGGATGGAGATCGGGGCCGGGTACATTTTTGTCGCCACCGTGACCAAATTAAGGTCGCCTTGCCCCTGCCTCTTTACAACGTCAGCTTGGGAATATACCGCGCTTTTTACGACCAGAGCGTGGGAATCAACAACTAATCCGCCTGCGCTGCTGCCGCAAGCTTCAGCGTCTAAGAATCCGTTCGGAAAATCATTCGGAAGCTTCCCCCAACTGCCGGAGCGCAAAATCGATTTCCTCCTCGCTAATCGTAAACGGCGGCGTCAACGACACCACATTCTGCTCCGTCCCCCCGCTCAGCAATATAATCCCCCGCGCCAGCATCGCCTCCACCAGCCGACCTGTCCCCGCCGCATCCGGTTGCCCCGCGCCGTCCAGCAGCTCGATCCCCCGCATCAGCCCGAGACCCCGGATCCATCCCCACCGCTTCGATCCGCCTTGCAGCCGCCGCAGCCCCGCTTCGAGGTGATTCCCCAGCGCCTCCACCCGCTCGCTCCATGGCTCGCTTTCCAGCAGGTCGAGCGACTCCAGCGCCATCCGACAACCGAGCGGATTCCCCAGAAACGTGCTCGTATGCAGCGCCTCCCCGGTCGATTCCGGCCAGGCCGCATCCATCGCCCGCGCCGTCCCCACGCACGCGGCGAGGGGAAACCCGCCCGTGAGAGCCTTCCCCAGGCAGACGATATCCGGCGTCGTCCCCCACCGGTCGCAGGCGAAGCGACGCCCCGTCCGATGGAACCCCGTGTAAATCTCGTCGAAAATCAGCAACGCCCCACTCGAGTCCGCCAGCGACCGCAGCAGCGGCAGGAACCAGTTCGGCGGTACCACTTCCCCGCCCCGGCCTTGCACCGGCTCAACCAGGATGGCCCCGATCGTCCTCTTCTTCAGTAGCGCCTCCACCTGCGCCAAAAACGCATTCATGCAGTCCGGCAGACACGCGCTCGGTTCGCGCCCCGTCGCGCCGAAGGGACAATGCTGGCAATTCGGGAAGGGGAAGAACGTCGCAAAGTCCGCCAGTTGCGCGGCGAACGGATCGCGGAAGAGATGCCGTCCCGTCACCGTCAGCGCACCGTAGCCCAGCCCGTGGTAACCGCCGGTAAAGGCCAGCACGCCGCGCCGTCGCGTCGCCAGCCACGCCGTTTTCAGCGCCGCCTCCACCGCCTCGCTCCCCGAGTTCGTCAGGATCGTCTTGCCCGGCCCGCGCCCCCACGCCTCGAAGGTCAGTTGCGAAAGCCGCCGACACAACGCCGGCTTGTCGACGCCCGGATGCACGTCCCCCATCGCGTGGTAGAGACGTCCCGCCTGGTCCCGCATCGCCGCCACCATCCGCTCCGGCGCGTAGCCCAGGCTCGCCACCCCGAAGCCGCTCGTCAGGTCCAGGAACCGGTTCCCGTCCGCGTCCCACACATTCGTGCCCTGCGCCCGCTCCCAGAAAACGGGAAAGCCGGGTGAGACATAGGTCACGTTGCGCGATTCGTGTGCGCGCAATTCCACCGCCAGTTCGCGCGAACGGGGACCCGGGATCGATGTCAACAACTCCGGCAGCACAGTCCCGCATCCTCCTGCCATCCCCCACTTTCCGCAAGCCCCGTCCATCGACGGGATCGATTCCTGGGGATTGCGGGATTGTCGCCGGGGAAGAGATGTTGGTTAGATCGATTAGGCTTGGAGCATGGAAGAAGCGATTGCCCTCTTGGTTTAAATGGCCACGATTGGAACATGCTGACTTTCTTTGGGTACCCAGGTCACGTGGATACCTTCTCCGGTCCTGACGGCAGTAAAATATTCGTGATCAGTTTCGTTCTGATTTTAATGATGGTCTTGGTGCTTACTTGGAAGAATAGAAAGTAGCGGTTTCAAACTGTACCACGACCCTCGCAAACTGACCCACTACCCCGGGAACCTGTTCCTTGCGTCTCCGCTTGGGCCGTGAGATGATGACCCTCCCATGCCACCCCGTCCCCGCGCCAAACTCACGCCTGATAACGGCCTTCCGCAACGTCCGCCCCCGGCCAAACGCGCGCCGGTGCTGACGCGGGAAACGCAGGCGATCTTCGCCCGATTCGAAAAGGAGATGGGCCTGCCGCTGCTGGCGTACTGGACCTCCTCCGGCGGCTCGATCTGCCAGAACGATGTCATGGCGATGTCGCAATTGTTGGACACGTGCCCGCCCGGCAACGCGGTGGGGCTTTTCCTCAAGTCGGACGGCGGTAACCCGGAGGCGGCGCTGCGACTGGTGCATCTCTTGCGCAGCCGGTTCAAGCGCATCGTGCTCTACGCGCCGTTCGAGTGTGCCTCCGCCGCGACCATGGTCGCGCTCGGTGCGAACGAAATCCACATGGGCGCGACCTCCTACCTGACGGCGGTGGACAGCAGCCTGAAGCACCAGCTTTCGCCGGTCGACAGTCGCAACGAGGTGGTCTCCGTCAGCCAGGACGAGGTCTCCCGCATCCTGCGGCTGTGGAAGGAACAGCACGTGAAGGGCAACCCGAATCCCGAGGTCTATCGCTATCTGCACCCGCTGGTCATCGGCGCGCTCGACCGTTCCAGCTCGCTTTCGATCCGCATCTGCCAGGAATTGCTCAGCTACCACATGCCGACGGGGCGGCGCGCGGAACGGATCAGCCGCCAGCTCAACTCGAGCTACCCGTCCCACTCCTATCCCATCACCGCCCGCGAGGCCCGCAAGCTGGGCCTGACCATCCGCGATCTCGGCGCGCGGGAATCGTCGCTGCTGCGCGAGCTGAATGCGCTTTACTCGCACATGGCCAACCCGATCCTGACCGACTACGACCAGGAGAATCATCACAACCACGAGATCTGCAACATCCTGGAGATTCGCGACCGGCAAATCTACTACCAGGTCGACAAGGACTGGCATTACCGCAAGGAAGAACGCCGCTGGATCGCGACGAACGACAAGTCGGGCTGGCAGCGGGTGACGCAGAAGAACAAGCGCTGGGTGCCGGAGACGTTTTATATTCGGTAAGCGCTACTCCACAAAAATCTTCCCGGCCCGCCGTCGCGCAAACCGGCCTGCGCTGAGATTCACCTTCGCGGGAATGGTGTGTTCGAGCAGGCCGCGCACGGCCTCGACATCGGCAAAGGAAATGTCCGTTACGCCGCGATGCTGGAGCCAGCGCAGGATCGTGCGCCGTTGTTGGGCGAGGGGAGCGGCGCGCAAGGTCTTCACGAGCAGGTCCGGTCGTCCCGCTTCCTCCGCGCAGAGGGCATCGAGCCACTCGCTTTCGGCGCGCTGGATTTCCGCCGCCCGCCAGAGATTTTGCGCCACCTGCTTTCCGGCCAGTTTTTGCAAATAGGGGAGCAGGCGCCGACGGACCAGGTTGCGCCGATGTCGCGTGTCCGCATTGGTGGCATCCTCGCGCCAGGTGAGGCGGTGCTGCCGGGCATAGGCCGCGATCTCCTTTTTCCAGACGCCGAGCCACGGACGATGCAGGACGAGGCCGTCGCGCCGCGTGAGCGCATCCATCCCGCGGGCCGCCGCGCCGCCGCCGCGCAGGAGCTGCAGCAGGAACGTCTCGACCTGGTCGTCGGCGTGATGGGCGAGGACGAGATCGGGAAGGTCGAGCTTACGGGCCGTGCGGGCGAAGAAGGCGTAGCGTGCCGCGCGGGCATCGGCCTCGCGATGGCTTCCGGCGGTCGAGTTCATCCTGCCACCGACGAAGCGCAAGCCGAGTTGGCCCGCCAGGTCGCGCACCCAGGCCGCGTCGTCGGCGCTTTCGGCGCGCCAACCGTGATCGAAATGGAGCACGATGGGGCGGTGTCCCGTCCCGACCAGCGCGTGGAGGAGCGCGACGGAATCGACTCCACCGGAGATACCTGCCAGGAGCGGCTGGGGCAGGGTGGCCAGCGTGGATTCACAGGCGGGAACAGGCGCGCTCATCCCTCCGATGTACCATGTTCGTGCGCCCGCGTCTTGCCCCGATTGGCCGGCGCGCGTAGGCTGTCCCCATGACCGGGCCCGACGACGATCTGGAGGAAAAGCTCAAGCTGGAGCACAAGCTCAAGCGGCACTGGAGCGGCTACGGGCAGGTGGTGCTCATCGTCATGGCCATTCTGATCGGCTATTTCGTCCTGCTGCCAGTCGGGGAGAGAATCTGCGAGGTTTTCCAGACAATTACCCGGGCGCTGGGGGGGAAGTAAGAGCCGGAGGCTGACCCTCCCCATTAATACGACTTCGCAAAGACCACCCGCTGCGCGCTCGGCTCGCCGGTGAAGATGCACGTGCCCGGCTGCGGCATTTCCTCGAAGGGAATGCACCGGATCGTCACCTTCAGGTCTTCCTTGATCTTCGCCTCGATTTCGGGTGAGCCGTTCCAGTGGGCGAGGGCGAACCCGCCGTGGATTTCCGGCTTCTCCTCGTTCTTCGGCGTGAAGTAGGCGTAGAATTCGTCCTTCGATTCGACGACCTTGGTGTTCTCGTTGCGGAACGCCAGCGCCCGCTCGAAGATGCCGTCCTGGATCGCCTGCAGCAGCGCGGGCACCTGGCAGGGAAAATCGTCCTTCGGGTACGACTGCTTTTCCTTCGGTCCCTTGTCGCGACGCCCGACAAATACCGTCCCGGCTTCGAGATCGCGCGGCCCGATCTCCACGCGAATCGGCACGCCTTTCTTGATCCACTCCCACGTCTTCGTCCCGCCCTGGATATCGCGCTGGTCGACCTCGACGCGGACATTCTCCTGGTGGAAAAGCTGCAGCTCGATTTGCTGCGCCAGTGCGCCGCACGCCCGGAGGATTTCCTTGCGTTGCTCGTCTTTGGGGATGATCGGGATGATGACGACCTGGGTCGGCGCGACGCGGGGCGGCAGGACCAGTCCGTCGTCGTCGGCGTGGGCCATGATCAGCGTGCCGATCAACCGCGTGCTCACGCCCCAGCTCGTCGTCCAGGCGAACTCCTGTTTGCCCGCGCGGGAGAGATACTGAATGCCCGAGGCCTTGGCGAAATTCTGCCCGAGGAAATGGGACGTGCCCGCCTGGATCGCTTTTTTGTCCTGTACCATCGCCTCGATGCAAAGCGTGTCGACCGCGCCGGGAAAACGTTCGCTCGCGCTCTTGCGCCCGGT
>CAJCII010000206.1 GCA_903970335.1 Bacteroidota bacterium
CTCCGGCGAGAAGGCGATAAGCGCCGGCAGGCGGCGCACCTCGTCGCTGTTTTGCGGCGCGGCCTTCTTGATGGCCGCGTCGGACCAGGCGATGACGTCGTCGGCCAGCGTGCCGAGCAGGCAGCGGAGCACGTAGTTGCGGCCCCGCTCCGGCTCGAGATGGGGATAGTCGCGTAGCGCCTTTTCCTGCGTCGTGCGCCACAAATCGAGATTCGCCACCTCCTGCTCATTGATCAGCCCCGAATCGAGTCCGTCGTCCAAATCATGGCAGATGTACGCGATCTGGTCCGAAAGATCCACCACCTGCGCCTCGAGCGAGGGCTGGATAAAACCTTCGATCAGCTTGTTGGGCACATAAGGCTTATGCAGACCTTCGCGCACCTCCCAAGTCAGGTTAAGGCCATTGAACTCGGGATATTTCAATTCCAGTTCCTCCACGACGCGCAGGCTTTGCACATTGTGCCGAAATCCACCGTGCTTCGCCATCAGGCGGTTCAGCGTCTCTTCGCCGAGATGACCAAAAGGCGGATGCCCAAGGTCATGCGCCAGCGCGATCGCCTCGGCGAGGTCCTCATTGAGGCCCAGGGCGCGGGTGAGGGTGCGCGCAATGCAGGAGACCTCAATTGTGTGCGTCATTCGCGTTCGGTAATGGTCCCCCGTGCCGTTGAGGAAAACCTGCGTCTTGTATTCGAGGCGGCGGAACGAGCGGCTGTGGACGATGCGGTCGCGGTCGCGTTGAAAGGCCGTGCGGAACGGATGCTGGTCCTCCGGGTGCTCGCGGCCCCGCGACGTTACGCAGGTCTGTGCGCAGGGGGCGAGATGGCGCGCCTCACTTCTCTCCAAATCAAAACGGCGTCGCGGCATTCCTTCAAATTGTCACTGAACGGCCCGCGATTCAACAGAATCGTTCGGCAAATCTGCTAAGGTGGCCGTCGACCTCCGGGCAACGGTGCTTTCATGGAGGCCCGGCTCCGTCCGGGCCGGAACTGCGCGGACGATACGGAGATCGTCCCTCCATCTTGGCACCGATTCTGATTCCCATTCCCGCCCAAACTGCTAATTCGACACGGGTGGACATCGCTCAAGCGCTGGAAACCTCATTTGGAATAAATCGATGAACTTTCTTCAGATCTTAATTCTCGGACTCGTGCAAGGTGCAGCGGAGCTTCTCCCCGTCTCTAGCTCGGCCCACGTCATTGTTGCCGAAAAACTGATGGGACTCGATCCCTCCAGTCCGGAAATGACCTTTCTGCTAGTGATGCTTCACACGGGAACCATGTTCGCCGTCATCGTCTATTTTTGGAGTTCGTGGCTCGACCACTACTGCAGCGATGCCGCCCACCTCGAAAGCTCCGTCAAGACGATCGGGACTGCCACCGTGGTCACCGTTATCGTCGGTCTGATTCTCCAGTGGATCATCGTCAAGCTCTTCATGCACGGCCAGCCGAAGGCCGAAATCGAAGACCTCTTCTCCCAACTCCCGCTCATCGGTGGAGCACTTTTAGCCGCAGGCGTGCTGATTCTTTTTTCAGGAACCATCGAGGAGAGACGACCGGGCAATGGCGGCCTCGATGTTATCGGTGCTGCCATCATCGGTGCGGTGCAGGGACTTTGCCTGCCTTTCCGCGGCTTTTCCCGCTCGGGAGGAACGATCTCCACCGGATTACTCCTGGGAGTCAAGAGACGCCAGATTGAGGAATTTAGCTTCGCCCTGGCGGTCATTTTGACGCCGCTGGTCGTGGGCAAGGAGCTATGGCGCTTGGCCAAGGCACATCCGGAAATGACGCATGGCCCCGAGATGATGAAGCTCTTAACGCCCGGTTTGGCCGGCATGGTCTGCAGTTTTGTGGCCGGATTTCTGGCCCTGAAACTACTGTCAAGCTTGCTCGAGGCCGGTCGCTGGAAATACTTCGGCTATTATTGCATTGTAGCTGCCGGGGGCGTTTTCATGCTCGCTCATGCGGAAGCCGCCCCACCCGAGGTATCCGCCGCGGCAACGATGCCCGTGGAGACCGTTACTCCGGCAGCACCCGCCTCCGATACCACGACCAATTTGGTCGCCCCGAAGCCCGCAGCGGATGCCAGTACCGCATCTGCTGCGCCGATCACGACATCAACAAACACCGAAGTTACTCCGGCATCTCCTGTCGTAATGCCACCGAATTCCGATACACTCACCCCGACTCCCAGTGAGGCCGTCGCCACACCCCGGGCCTTGCCTGTGGATACGTCTGACGCGACGAACGCGGAAACGTCGCCCGCCGAGCAGGTCAAACCGCCGGATACCGGAACGCCGATCAACGGGCTGCAGAAAATCGATACCAGTGGTTCGCCCAGCCCGACGAGCAATGTTCCAGCTCACTAAGACCGATCCCGGCAGCCGGGCACGACGCGGACGCCTGACCACCAGCCACGGCACAATCGAGACCCCCCAGTACATGCCGGTCGGCACGCAGGCCTCGGTCAAGGCCGTCGCACCTCGCGATCTTGACGTCATGGGCACCGAGATCATCCTCGCCAATACCTACCACCTCTTCCTCCGTCCCGGCATGGACGTCTTCCGGGAATTCGGCGGCCTCCACCGCTTCATGAACTGGTCCAAACCCATCCTCACCGATAGCGGCGGCTTCCAAGTCTTCAGCCTCGCCAAACTCCGCCAGATCACCGACGACGGCGTCGAATTCCGCTCCCACCTCGACGGCAGCAAATTTTTCCTCGGCCCCAAGGAGTCCATCGCCATCCAGCACGCCCTCGGCTCCGACATCATCATGGCCTTCGACGAATGCCCCCCCTGGCCCTGCGAAGAAGCCGCCGTCGAAGCCGCCGTCGCCCGTACCCTGACCTGGGCCCGCTCCTCCCTCGACCACCATCGCCTCCTCACCTCCTCCAACGAAAACCGCCCCACCGCCGTCCAGGCCCTCTTCGGTATCGTTCAGGGCAGCGGCTATCCGCCTTTACGTGAAAAATGCGCCAATGCCTTGGTGGCCATGGACTTCGATGGTTACGCCATCGGCGGCGTCAGCGTCGGCGAACCCGAAGAGGAGATGTACAAGGCCATCGACTCCACCGTTCCCCATCTCCCCGCCCAAAAGGTCCGCTACGCCATGGGCCTCGGTCAACCCCACCAGTTGGTCGAACTCGTTGCCCGTGGCGTCGATATCTTCGATTGCGTCCTCCCCACCCGCGTCGCCCGGCACGCCACCGTCTACACCCGCACCGGAACGCTTAATCTCCGCGGTGCGCAATACCGCCTCGACGGTGCCCCCCTGGAACCCGGCTGCGGCTGTTATGCTTGTCAAAACTTTACGCGTGCCTATATTCGGCATCTATTCAAAGCGGGTGAAATCCTCGCGTTGGTCCTGGTCAGCCTGCATAATCTGCATTTTTACCTGGTACTGATGCGCGACATCCGGGACGCGCTCGACTCCGATTCGTTTGGCCCGTTTCGTGAGAAATTCCTCCGTACCTACATAACTCAAAAAGAAAAAGTTTAATGTCCGCCCCCCTTGCCGTCTTCTTCGCTCAAGTCACCAACGCCGCCGCTTCCACCGTAGCAAGCAGCCCCGATGCCAACGCCGCCCAACAACCGTTTTGGGTCCCCTTTGTCCTGCCCCTGCTTTTTGTCGGCCTCATCTACTTCGCTTTCCTGCGCCCCCAAATGCAGGCCTCCAAGCAAAAGGAGGAAACCGTCAAAACCGCCAAGACCGGCGACAAAATCGTCACCAGCAGTGGCATCCACGGCGTCATCACCAACGTCAAGGAGACCACCGTCATCGTCCGTGTCGCCGATAACGTAAAGCTCGAAATCGAAAAAAGCCATATCGAGAAAATAACCCGCGCCGACTCCGACGCGGACAAGCCGGTTGCCGCCAAAGCCTGAACCTCCACCCCCACGCCTCCCCATGTACCTCTCCATCTTTATCTCCTCCCTCGGCTTCGTCGGCTTCTTTGTCTGGTACCTTGCCGCCGATACCTCCTCGTCCCGCCGCGCCGCCGGTCTTGCCGCTATTATCGCCAGCCTCCTCACTTGTGGCCTCGCCCTCTGGCCCGTTAACGGCAAATTGCCGATCACCCTCGGCCTCGACCTCCAGGGCGGCACCGAGTTCCTCCTCCAAGTCCAGGGCGATCCCTCGGCCAGCGCCCTCGATCAGGCCAGCACCGTCATCCGCAAACGCCTCGACGTCTTCAGTACCAAGGAAATCTCCATCGTCCCCGAAGGTGCCGACCGCCTCAAAGTCCAGATCCCCGGCCTGAAAGGCTCTGAAGTTCCCGATGTCCGCAAGCAGATCACCCAGGCCGCCAAGCTCGAATTCCGCCTCGTCCCCGACAATGCCGGTGAAATCCTCGCCCAGGCCGCGGCCAACGGCAATAAACTCCCCTACGAATACGCCGCCGATGACGAAATCCTCCCCATGAACGAGAAGGACGAACATGGCAAGGACGTCGACTCGCTCCTCGTCGTCAGCCGTCAGGTTGCCATGTCCGGTAAGCATGTCAGTCGCGCCTTCCGCAGCTTCGAGCAAATGGGCGAATCCATCGTCATCATGGATTTCGATGACGAAGGCAAACAGCAATTCGGCGACATCACCCAGGCCAACGTCGGCCATCGCTTCGCCATCGTCCTCGATGGCGTCGTCCGCAGCGCCCCCGTCATCAAGCAGCCCATCCTCGACGGCTCCGCCTCCATTTCCGGCGGCAGCATGACCGCCCTCGAGTGCCAGGAACTCGCCAGCGTCCTCCAGAACCCCCTCGACAACCCCGTTTCCGTCCTCAGCGAAAACTCCGTCGATTCCTCCCTCGGCGCCGACCAGATCCGCAGCGGCCTCCTCGCCGGCGAGATCGCCCTCATCCTCGTTGTCACGTTCATGGTCGTCTACTACCGCCTCTCCGGCCTTGTCGCCGTTCTGGCCCTCGCGATCAATCTTATCCTCCTCTTCGGCCTCCTCTCCCAGTTCCACTTTACCCTCACGCTCCCCGGTATCGCGGGCATCGTCCTCACCATCGGCATGGCCGTCGATGCCAACGTCCTCATCTACGAACGCATCCGCGACGAGCTTGCCCTCGGCAAGCCCGCCCGCTCCGCCATCGACACCGGCTTCGAGAAGGCCTTCAGCGCCATCTTCGACTCCAACGTCACCACCCTCATCCCCGCCGTCGTCCTCGCCTCCATCGGCACCGGCCCGCTCCGCGGCTTTGCCGTCACCCTCGTCCTCGGTATTATCGCCAATCTCTTCGCCGCCCTCGTCGGCAGCCGCAACGCCTTCGACTGGATTCTCTCCTCCACCGAAAAGCCGAACCTCTCCATGTTCCAGTTCATCAAGTCGCCCCGTTTTGACTTCCTCAAATATCGCGGTCCCGGCCTCGGCCTCTCCCTTGCCATCGTCCTCGCCGGCGCGATCGCCGTCGCCGTCCAGGGTCAGGCCCTCCTCGGCGTCGATTTCAAGGGTGGTGATTCCATCACCATGACCTACACCAACCCCGTCGATCTTGGCCAGTTGCGCAACGTCCTCCTCAAGAGCGACCTCAAGGACGTTGTCCTCCAGCCCATCTCCGGCAGCAACGCCCTCCTCATCCAGACCGAGGAACAGCAGGGGGAAAAAGCCGCTGCCCTCCTCGAACAGAATTTCCCCCAGGCGGGCTTCGTCGCTGGCGCGGTCGACAAGATCGGTGCCCAGGTAGGCGGCGAAATGAAGGAAAAAGCCATCACCGCTCTCCTTGCCGGCCTCTTCGGCATCCTCATCTACGCCGCCATCCGCTTCGAGTGGTCCTACGCCGTCGCCGCCGCCATCGGCCAGTTGCACGACGTCCTCATCGCCCTCGGCATCATGGCCCTCCTTGGTCGCGAATTGACCCTTCCCCTCGTCGGCGCCTTGCTCACCATCGCCGGTTACTCCATCAACGACAAAATCGTCGTCTTCGACCGCATCCGCGAAGGCGCCCGCCTCCGCGAAAAAGGCAGCTTCTACGAAGTCATCAACCGCAGCCTCAACCTCACCCTCGCCCGCACCATCCTCACTGGCAGCACCTGCTTGCTCGCCACCGGCGCCCTCATCCTCTTCGGCGGCCCCGTCATCCACGACTTCTCCCTCACCATGTTCATCGGTATCGTCTCCGGCATCTACTCCTCCCACTTCATCTCCCCCGGCCTCGCCCTCCTCCTCGGTCGCCACAGCGATGCCACGCCCTCGCCCACCTCCAATGTCAAAAAAAAAATGACTAGGGAAACGCCCGTCGCGGCTTGATCCTCCCCTGGGTAGCCGCCGCTGTCCCGAGCGGCGGTGCCTTCCTCCGTCGGTAGCCGTCGCACTCCGTGCGACGGAACCCGAGCGCAGCGAGCCAACCCATCCACAAAAACCAAACCGTCATCTCGATCTCGTCGAGAGATCGGTTCCGTCTGCCTCCCTCCGTTGGTAGCCGTCGCACTCCGTGCGACGGAACCCGAGCGCAGCGAGCCAACCCATCCACAAAAAACGAACCGTCATCTCGATCTCGTCGAGAGATCGGTTCCGCCTACCTCCCTCCGTTGGTAGCCGTCGCACTTCGTGCGACGGAACCCGAGCGCAGCGAGCCAACCCATCCCAAAAAATCGAACCGTCATCTCGATCTCGTCGAGAGATCGGTTCCGCCTACCTTTTGCAGCCTCGTTCCCAAGTTGCACTTGGGAACGCCCTTGTCGGCGCAATTCCATTGCAATTCCCCCAGCCCCAACGGGGCGACCAACCACCCCCAGCCTGGGGCAACGCCCCAGGAAAACATCCCACCAACCCAAGCCCTGTCAGGGCGAACTAACCTCATGCCCCTGATTTCAGAAAAAGCGCCGCACTTCTTCTCCTATTTATTCCTGTCCTAAAACTCCCCGCCTTTGCACTGGCCCATCCCCGTGCTAGCCTGACTTCAGTGAAAGTCCCCCCATCCCCCACCT
>CAJCII010000207.1 GCA_903970335.1 Bacteroidota bacterium
AAGGGTATATTCAGCGCTCTTGAACTTGTAGAGCTTCACGGCGGCGTTGCCGTGCCGGATCGTCTTTGGCCATTCCTTGCTCTTAGCCGCAGCATTGTCTCTCATTTTGAACTGTGAGAGGTGGAGGCGGCGGGGGTCGAACCCGCGTCCTAAAACAAGGTCTTGACCGCGTCTACAAGTTTGTCCGCGCCGGTTTTGTCGGGAGGCGGGTTGTGGCGCAGCTCACCCCATCTCCGTAGTCACCACATTGATTCGGCGCGGAAGGTCGGTCACTCACCAGCCGCGTCGCCCCACTGATGTCGTTGCCGTCCCCTAGTGGAGGTCGAGGCGGCAACGTCGCGCCTTTTAATTAGGCAGCGAGAGCCAACGTGTTGTTGTTCTTTATTTTTGGGCTGGCTGATTAACGAGGAAGACCTACCCCATCCTCGACTTGCGGCGGGCACCACCATGCTCCAGTCGAAGCCAATGCGCCCCCGTAGACCTTGAACTTACCCGACCGGACCGGAGCCGCAACGACTTTCTGCTTTCCAATGGCTTATCTGGCCTATTTTTTTAGGTCAGAGTGGGCATTTTGGCCATTGAGGGGGAGACCTGCCTTTTTGCTGGGATGAAACGTCGGATGCGATAAACTGGCCCGATGACCCACCGGCCCGGCCCTCGCAAATTCGGTTTCGAGACGCGCATGGTTCACGCCGGGCATGTGCCCGACGCCCATACCGGCTCGCGGGCCGTGCCCATCCACCTGACGACCTCCTACGTCTTCGACAGCCCGGAGTACGCCGCGCAGCTTTTCGAGCTCAAGCAGTACGGCAATATCTACACCCGCATCAGCAACCCGACCACCGCCGTGCTGGAGGAACGCCTCGCCTCGCTCGAGGGTGCGACCGGTGCGCTCGTAGTCTCCAGCGGGATGGCGGCGCAATTCGTCGCGTTGATGACGCTCCTTTCGCCCGGCGACGAAGTGGTGGCTTCCTCCCATCTCTACGGCGGCACGGTCACCCAGCTCAAGCAGACGCTGCTCAAGCTCTCGATCAAGGTTACCCTAGTCGATCCGCATAACGATGCGGCCTGGGAACAGGCCATCACGAAAAAGACCCGCGCCCTTTATGGCGAGACCATCGGCAATCCCCGCGGTTCGGTCCTCGACCTGGAAAAACTCTCGCGCCTTGCCAACGTGCACAAGATCCCTCTCATTGTCGACAACACCTTCGCCACGCCGTATCTGTGCCGTCCCATCGAGTGGGGCGCCACCATTGTGCTGCACTCGGCGACGAAGTTCATCGGTGGTCACGGGAGCGCCATCGCCGGAGTCATCCTCGATTCGGGCAACTTCGATTTCAGCCGCTTCCCGGCGATTGCCGCCCCGTCGCCCTCCTACCACAACCTCCGCTTTTTCGATACCTTCGGGCATTACGGCTTCCTGATGAAGGCGCGGGCGGAGACGGTGCGCGATGTCGGCGCGTGCGTCTCGCCGATGAACTCCTTCCTGATTCTCCAGGGCCTCGAAACGCTTTCGCTCCGCATGGACCGGCATGTCGGCAACGCCCAACAAATTGCGCGGTACCTCGAGCAACACGAGCAGGTCGCCTGGGTCTCCTATGCGGGACTGCCGAGCCACGCCGACCACGCGCTCGCCCAAAAATATCTCCCCAAAGGACCCGGCGCGGTTTTCTCCTTCGGCCTGAAGGGCGAGGGCGCGGAGGTGCGGGAGGACGGCAAGAAATTCATCGAGTCGCTGCAGCTCTTCTCGCATCTCGCGAATGTGGGCGACGTCCGCAGCCTCGTCATTCACCCGGCTTCGACGACCCACCAGCAGTTGACCGAAGAGGAACTTGCCGCCTGTGGCGTCGGGCCGGAAATGATCCGGCTTTCCATCGGGCTGGAAAACGTGGAGGATTTATTATGGGATCTGGATCAGGCGTTTCATGCGCTGTCACGCTCAATACGAGCCTGACACCCGAACAGCGCGCCCTTTATCAGGACGTGGGGCAAATCAACCACCTGCTCGATTCGGCGCGGACAATCGCCTTGGTCGGCCTGTCCAGCGATCGGCAAAAAGCCAGTTTCTTCGTCGCGGGGTACCTCAAGGACGAAGGGTACCGCATCGTCCCGGTGAATCCCAAGGCCGACATAATACTTGGGGAAAAAGTGTATCCCGACGTCGCCTCCATCCCCTTCCCGGTCGATATCGTCGATATTTTCCGCCCAGCCCAGGAGATCGACGGAATCGTCGATCAAGCGATCGCCCGCAAGGAAAAGGGTATCGATTCCCCGGCCATCTGGATGCAGCTCCGGCTGGTCAACCTGGCCGCCGCCGAGCGATCCCTGGCGGCAGGGCTGACCACGATCGTGGATAAATGCGTCAAGATGGAGCACGGTCGCTACCGGGGCGGGCTGCACTTCGCCGGGATGAACACGGAGATTATTTCGGCCCGGAAACGGAAGCGGTAGGAGGTGTCTCGAAAGTAAAGAACCTCGGAGCAAGGAATTCGCCGAATACATCGCCCCTTATGTCCAGTTTAAGGGGCAGCGCTTTCTCAACCAGCGCAATGGCTCACAAAAGCGACGGGGCCGGGTGCGGCAGGGGGCAGAGGGGCCGCAGCCCGGCCCGGTCGCAGGCGCATATGACCGCGAACCACGACAAGAAAGCGTTTTGAAGCCCAACCGCCCCTTAAAAGCAAAGCTCGGGGGCGATTGGGAAGCAAAACGCGCACGGATCACGTCATGTAATGATGACGAATGACGACGAACAATGGAGAATCCTAGCTCCGTCCGAATGCCCCACCGAAACTTGTTCGGGGTGGCGTGTTCTGCTTTTATTACACTGATCCTAATGTATCTGGACGCGGTCGCTAGCGTTTCCCACAATCCTGATATGGCAGGAATCCTTTCGTGAAAATCAAAGTTCTCACCTTCATCCTTTGTTCCTTTGCTGCCTCGGCAAACGCTCAACCCTTCACTTCTCATGATGTCTTCAAAGCGGCGTTAGATAGAACAGACTACTTGCTGCAACCCGTTGGCGATGGTCCCGTCAATATGCAGAGTGCGCTTAACAACAGCTATTATCCAGATACAGTACTCGTGGTCTCGTGGGTGCGGCGAGATGAGCTCTTGTTAAGGAAAATTCGGATCGCAAAATGGCTTAAAACCCAAAAGCCTACGAACTGGGGATTTGATAGCTCCGAATTGGATGCCGGATTGAAAGTCTTCAATACAGGCGTTGCCACCTACTTCCTCGAGGCGCTTGGATCTCCAATACTTGAAAAGCCTACAGGTCGGACTGAGAGTGGAGCTTGGGCGCGTTGGCTTCCTCCGAAGAACTTCCAAGACCTCTTTAAGGAAGTAATGACATCTTTGCCAAAAACGTTGGCAACACAACCGCTTGATGAGGACAGTGTTTGCTTAATCATCCAGTATGCGAAGAACGGCGAGCTTTGGGAAAGACACTATTACGTTCCGAACATCGATTATGTTTACGCCGTTCTGGTTCAAGTCCAATCCGCCGGATTAGATTACAGTCAGTGGCCTCAAAAAGACGACAGACTAATGACTCCTCAAGACTGGACAGTTCAAGAACACCGATTTCTACCGCAGCCCAAGAATTCGGAGATAGACCGTTAACTACTGCGACCAAATTTGCGACCACTGCGACCGGAAATGAGACCGGAGGAGTAGTGCCGACTTAGACCGAATTCAGACGGGTTACGCTTGATAATTAGCCTCTTAGCGGTAGCCTGATATTTGTTCTAGAGTGTGTACGTAGGCCGACGGCTACCTCGGAGAATGGGTCAGGCCGGAGGCTGACCGTCCCCAGGTGCGACGGCTACCTTCGGAAGGCACCGCCGCTCGGGAGGGGATCGTCCCGTCGCGGCGGCTACCAGCGGAGGGTGTGTGGCGGCTACCCTTGAACATGGCGCGGTTAGACGGTCAGGCCGTCGGTGGGGGGCTCGGGTTCTTCGGACTCGGAGATGACGCGGGCGATGGCGGTGAGTTTGTCGCCTTCGCTGAGGTTGATGAGCTTGACGCCCTGGGTGTTGCGGCCGGCTTCGCGGATGTCCTTGACGGGGGTGCGGACCATCTGGCCCTGCTGGGTGAGGAGCATGATTTCGTCGATGTCGGTGACGGTGAGGGCGCCGACGACGCGACCGGTCTTTTCGTTGGTTTTCATGGTGATGATGCCCTTGCCGCCGCGGGTCTGGACGCGGTATTCGTCGAAGGCGGTGCGTTTGCCGATGCCGTGCTCGCCGGCGACGAGGAGGGTCGCGGTGGAGTCGACGACGGCGAGGGCGACGACATGGTCGTCTTTCTCCAGCGAGATGCCGCGGACACCGGTGGCGGGACGGCCCATGGCGCGGACGTCGGATTCCTCGAAGCGGATGCTCATGCCTTCGCGGGTGATGAGGACGGCCTCGCTGGAGCCGCTGGTGAGGCGGGCCTCGATGAGGTTGTCGCCCGGTTCGATGCCGATGGCGATGATCCCGCCCTTGCGGCAGTTAGCGAAGTCTTCCAGCGAGGTTTTTTTGACCGTGCCGCGCTGGGTGGCGAAGAGGACGAAGCCGCCGGACTGCCAGGTGGTGTCGTTGCCCTGGGGATCGCGGCGGGATTCGATGCGGATGAGGGCGGCGACTTTCTCGCCGGGCTTCATTTCGAGGAGGTTGGCGATGGAGCGGCCCTTGGAGGCGCGGCCCATGTCGGGGATTTCATGGACGCGCTCGACGTAGACGCGGCCGGTGTTGGTGAAGAACATGAGGTAGTCGTGGGTCGAGGCGGTGAAGAGATGCTCGACGAAGTCGCTGTCCTCGGGCCGGTCGCCCTCGTTGGTGGTCATGCCGATGACGCCGCGCCCGCCGCGCCGTTGCGCCCGGTAGCTGCTGATGTTGGTGCGCTTGATGAGGGAGTTGTGGGTGATGGTGATGATGACGCCCTCGTTGGCGATGAGGTCCTCGATGTTCATTTCGCCCTCGTCGGGGACGATCTGGGTGCGGCGCTCGTTGCCGTGCTTGTCGCGGACGACCTTGAGTTCCTTCTTGATGATGGAGAGGACGCGGATTTCCTTGGAGAGGATGTCCATGAGATCGGTGATCTTCTTGAGCAGTTCCTTGTAGTCGTCGACGATCTTGCCGCGTTCCAGGCCGGTGAGTTGATAGAGGCGGAGTTCGAGGATGGCGGTGACCTGCTCGGCGCTGATGAGATAGCGGCCATCGGTGAGGCGCTGCGGGGCGTGGATGACGAGGCCGAAGGACTCCACCTCTTCGCGGGAGAAATTGTAGGCGGCGAGCTTGGTGCGGGCTTCTTCGCGATCGGCGGCCCGGCGGATGATCTTGATGACTTCGTCGAGATTGGCGAGGGCGATGAGGTAGCCTTCCAGGACCTCGGAACGGCGCTGGGCCTCGCGCAACTCAAAGCGGGTGCGGCGCATGACGACTTCGCGGCGGTGCTCGATGTAGCAGTTGATCAGCTCCTTGAGGTTGAGCGTCTTGGGGCGTCCCGCATCGATGGCGAGCTGATTGACGGCAAAGGAGGTTTCCAGCGCGGTCATCTTGTAGAGCTTGTTGATGACGACCTTGGTGACGGCATCGCGCTTGAGTTCGATGACGACGCGGGTGCTTTCGTCCGACTCGTCGCGGATGTCGGTGATGTCGGTGATCTCCTTTTCGTTGACGAGCGCGGCGATGCGGGAAACCAGTTCCGAGCGGTTCACGTTGAAGGGAATTTCCGTGACGATGATCTGCTCCTTGCCGCCCTTGGGCGTCTCGGTGTGCATTTTGGCGCGGACGCGGACGCTGCCGCGACCGGTCTCGAAGTAATTTTTGATTCCCTCCATGCCGAGCAGGGTGCAACCGGTGGGGAAATCGGGGCCTTTGATGATCTGGCCGAGTTCCGAGATGGTGATGTTCGGGTTGTCGATCTGCGCGCTGATGCCGTCGATGACTTCGGAAAGGTTGTGCGGGGCGAGATTGGTGGCCATGCCGACGGCGATGCCGGTGCCGCCGTTGACGAGGAGATTGGGGAAGGCGGCGGGCAGGACGACCGGCTCCATGTTCTTTTCGTCGTAGGAGGGGACGAAATCAACGGTGTCCTTGTCGATGTCCTCCATGAGGATGGCGCCGAGCGGGGTCAGGCGGGCCTCGGTATAACGCATGGCGGCAGGGGCGTCGCCCTCGACGGAGCCGAAGTTTCCCTTGCCTTCGATGAGGCGCTCGCGCATCGACCAGGGCTCGGCCATGTGGACGAGGGTGGGGTAGATGGCCTGGTCGCCGTGGGGGTGGAAGTTTTTCATGGTTTCGCCGACGATGCCCGCGCACTTCGAAGTGGCGCGACCGGGGAGCAGCCCGAGTTCGTGCATGGCGTAGAGGATGCGGCGCTGGGAGGGCTTGAGGCCGTCGCGGACGTCGGGCAGAGCACGCGAGATGATGACCGACATGGAGTAGTCGAGAAACGAGCGGCCGATTTCCTCGGCGACGTTGATGCGTTCGATGCGTTCGCCGGCGGAGAAGAGATTGTCAGGCATAGATGATTTGAGGTGCTGCGATTACGCCTTCAGGTCGGGGCGACGGGCGCGAAAACGACTGGCGTAAACGTTCAAAATAGGAAGCCGGCGTGAATGCGGCAAGAGAAAAGGAACCTCTTTCGCATGGCCATCGTCTCGCGGAAAGGGGAACCTTCGAACCCTGCCGTTCGGAAGGCAAAAAAGGCGATGACGGGCAACCCCGAGCAAAGCTGATTTTCTCGCAATGACAATTTCGTGCTTGTGGTGGATGAAAGATCGTCTATCAAGGAGGGTCTAACCCTTCACCCATCTAGTTCGTTTTAATCGACCCATTCCATGAATCGAATCCAATTTTTCGTTCTCACCGGCCTCAGTGGCCTTGTTACCATCCTGCTCATCGCGCACATCTTTTTGGTCCGGCAGACCAATTTTGAGCAAAACCGTCTGGCGATTGCCTCGCAGGCGCTTCAGCAAGGGCAGGCTTTCCAGCAAAATCTTAAGTCGCTGGCGATCCGCATCCTGCAAGTCAGCCAGCAATCGGGAGACCCAGGGCTGAAGGAATTGCTCACGCGCAACCAAATCACCTATACGCCGAACCCGTCCAGCAGCGAAAGCTCTTCGCCGGAATCGACGTCGTCAGCCCCCGCTTCCAGCCCAGCGACTCATTAATTTAGACTCTCGAATTTAATTACCACTACTACCATGTCCGACGAATACGATAATCAAGACTCCTCCTTCACCGTTTTTTGGCCCGCCGTTATCCTCTTGAGTGGCTTACTCATCTGGTCCGGGTACCAAGTCTACGCGCAAAACAGCCAGCGTGCCGTATACAACAAGCAATTCCAGGCGGCTCTTCCGACGCTGAATCAGGCTTCCGGCATCCAGACCCGGTACGTGAACCTGATGAAGGACTTGATCCAGACTTCGCAAAAGGATCAGTATGCCGCCCAGATCGTGAAGGAAGCGGAAGCCAGCGGGCTGATCCAGGTGAAGCCGACGACGGCTCCGGCTGCGGCTGCGGATACGAATAGCACGGCCACCCCCGACGCTCCGAAATAAGCCGACCGGTTTTCTTCCTCGTTTGCCGTTTTAGCGCGGCGAGGAAGGAAGCAGCCGGTGGTCGCTTAGATACTATCGGCCCAGAAGCGGGCAAAAGCGCGGTCCCAACGGCGCTCACTCCCGGCCTGTTGGGCCAGGTGGCGTCGTTGTTCCGGAGTGGGGAGCTTCGTCAGCATTTCCGCCAGCCCGTCCGTCCAGGCGGAGGCGTCGCGGGCGGGCAGAACGAGGCCCATCTGGGAATTTTTGATCAATTCGCGCGGTCCCCCGATGTCGGAAACAGCGACCGGCAACCCGGCGGCCATCGCTTCCACGACGACATTGCCGAAGGTGTCCGTGGTGCTCGGAAAGACGAACAAATCGGCCGAGGCGTAAGCCACGCCGAGTTCGCGTCCGCTGAGGATTCCGGTAAAAATGGCGCCGGGCAGAAGTTTTTCGAGTTCGGCGCGGTAGGGCCCCTCCCCGACGATGGCGAGCGTGAACGCACCGGCCCTCTCGCGCAGGGCGGGCATGACTTCGACCAGCAGATTGAGATCTTTTTCCTTGGAAATGCGTCCGACATAGAGCAGCACCGGCCCTTGCGCGCCGCGTTTGGCCCAAAACTTTTCATCGCGCATGGAGGGGTTGAACAGCACCGTATCGAGGCCGCGCGGGAAGATGCGCAGTTTGTCGGGGACGATGCCGCGATCGATCCAGCGGCGTCGGTAGAACTCGGAATTGACGTAGACGAGATCGGTCTGGCCGTAGAACCACTGCATGTAGTTCCAGACCATCGATTCCATGAACGCGTCGTCGCTGAGGAAGCGGGCGTATTGCGGGAAGTCGGTGTGATAAATGCCCGAGGTGCGCAGGCCGAGAAGCTTGGCGCAACCGAGCGCGCAGAGGCCGATGGGACCCGGCGTGCTGATGATCAATTCCGTGAAGCGCTCGCGCTGGACATAATCGAGCATGTCGAGAAAGGGCGGAAAGCTGAGTTTCTGCAATTCGTACTCGGGGATTTCGAATTCGCCCACGGGCGGAAAATTCTTGATCGGGATGTCGGTGATCGAGAGCTTCGAGCGCGAGGTGACGACGGTGAGGTCCGCCCCGGCGTGGCGCGCGGCCTGCACCATGGCGCGAATCGTCCGCGCGACGCCGTTAACATCCTCAAGCGTGTCGGTGAACCAGGCGCGCTTTTCGTTGCGCAAAAGCTGCGGCACCGTGCCGGTGAAGCGGCGCGCGACGTGGGTGAGGAGCGAGCGATCCGGCGCCTGTTGACCGAAGGCGACGATGTAAGGCAGCACGCTGGCGCCGACCGGGAGCAGGCCGGTGACCGATTGAAACGCATCGATCAGGTTGCCACGGTTCACCCGTTGCTGGAACTGCGTGATGA
>CAJCII010000208.1 GCA_903970335.1 Bacteroidota bacterium
ACCCACTCCGTCCGCGAATTCCTCGAAGTCGCCTTCGCCTGCGCCGATCTCGACTGGAACCAATACGTCAAAATCGACCCCCGCTACTACCGCCCCGCCGAAGTCGACCTCCTCATCGGCGACGCCGCCAAGGCCAAAAAAATCCTCGGCTGGCAACCCAAGACCACCTTCGCCGAACTCGTCCGCATCATGGTCCAGGCCGACATCGACGAACTCGCCCTCCAGCTCGGCGGCAAAAATATCCGCCACTAATTTACCATGAACACCAGCGATCTCATCTTTGTCGCCGGCCATCGCGGCATGGTCGGCTCCGCCCTCGTCCGACTCCTCCGCGCCCGCGGCTTCTCCAACCTCCTCCTCCGCACCCGCTCGGAACTCGATCTCTGCGACAAAAACGCCGTCCGCGGCTTCTACGAAAAGTACCGCCCCACCTACGTCATCGTCGCCGCCGCCAGGGTCGGCGGCATCTGGGCCAATCAGACCCAGCCCGTCGAGTTCCTCAGCGAAAATCTCCAGATCGAACTCAACCTCATCGACGGCGCCCATGCCGTCGACGTCAAAAAACTCCTCTTCCTCGGCAGCTCCTGCATCTACCCCAAATTCGCCCCCCAGCCCATTTCGGAAGACTCCCTCCTCACCGGCAGCCTCGAATCCACCAACGAAGCCTACGCCCTCGCCAAAATCTGCGGCATCCGCCTCTGCCAGGCCTACCACCGCCAGCACGGCGCCAACTTCATCTCCGCCATGCCCACCAATCTCTACGGCCCGGAAGACAACTTCGACCTCGAGACCTCCCACGTCCTCCCCGCCCTGCTCCGTAAATTCTCCACCGCACGGGAAACCGGCCAAAAATCCGTCACCCTCTGGGGCACCGGCAGCGCCTATCGCGAATTCCTCCACGTCGACGACCTCGCCGACGCCTGCCTCTTCCTCATGGACCACTACGACTCGCCCGAACTCCTCAACGTCGGCACCGGCCGCGACTCCACCATCCGCGAACTCGCCGAACTCGTCGCCCGCATCGTCGGCTTCTCCGGACAACTCGAGTGGGACACCACCAAGCCCGATGGCACCCCCCGCAAACTACTCGACGTCTCCAGGCTCGCCAAGCTCGGCTGGCAGGCCCGCATTTCCCTTGAAGACGGCCTCCGCTCCACCTACCAATGGTGGCTGGAAAATCGGTCTTAATCGAGTTTGCCACTCCTCCACCTTGTTTTTCCCGGTCGTATAACTTCCAAACTGCGGCTCCTTTAAGTAGACATCATGGAAAAAATCGATTGTAATACACTTCCGAATCCTTAACAGGGTTCATTACTATCGACTAAAGCAATCTCGAGGCCTGCCTCATGCTATCTCGTCACCACAACTTTTATCAACAGTTCCTCCAACTCGTTGATGCTTTGTTGATTGGCTTCTCCCTGTGGGCCGCCCACGCCATTCGATTTTATGTGCTTAATAAATTAGTATGGTTCGATGACTACCCCTTGGAACCGCAATTCGCTAATTGCTACTTGATGATCGCTCTCGCTCTTCCCCTCGGCCCCCTTGTCCTCGAGTACATGGGCCTCTATCAAACTCAGCCCCCCATCGGTTGGATCAAGTCCTTCAGCCGCATCATGTCCGCCCTTGCGCTCCTCCTCCTCGCCATCTTCACCTGCGTCGTCGTCTTCCGCATCCCCCAGGAATCGATCAGCCGCGCCGCCCTCGCCCTCTTCTTCATGCTGGGCACCGTCCTTCTTTCCCTCCGCTCCGCCCTCTTTCTGCTCTGGCTCTCCCAACGCGGTTCCCGCGTCCACCTCCGCCAATACATCCTCCTCTGCGGGTTGCCCCAGGATCGCGAGCGCTGGAAAGAACGCTTCCTCTCCCAAAGACACCGCGGCTTCGAAATCAAGGCCGAATTCGACCTCCGCCAGGAAGGCCTCGCCCGCTTCATCGAAACCCTCCATGAGGAAACCGTCGATATCGTCGTCTTCAGCCTCGACGAAGCCATCATCCCCCAAGTCCGCGAAGCCCTCCTCGCCTGCGAAGCCGAGGGCATCGAAGCCTGGCTCTCCGCCGACTTCATCCAGACCCTCTTCACCAACGTCCAGTTCGACCAGTTCGCCGGCCATCCCCTCCTCATTTACCGCACCACTCCCGCCATCTCGTGGGAATTGGCCTTCAAGCGCCTCCTCGATATCGTCGGCTCCAGCCTCCTACTCGTCGTCACGGCACCTCTCATGCTTCTCGTCGCCCTGCTCATCAAAACCACCTCGCCTGGCCCCATCATCTTCTCGCAAAATCGCAGCGGCCTCCATGGACGCCCCTTCCGCATGTACAAATTCCGCAGCATGATGACCAACGCCGAACAAGCCCGCGCCGAACTCGAGTCCCGCAACGAAATGACCGGCCCCGTCTTCAAAGTCAAAAACGATCCCCGCGTCACCCCCCTCGGCAAATGGCTCCGCCACACCAGCCTCGATGAATTGCCCCAGTTGTGGAACGTCCTCAACGGAGAAATGAGCCTCGTCGGCCCTCGCCCCCTGCCCGTCTACGAAACCGCCAACTTCGGCGACGTCACCCAGCGCCGCCGCATGAGTGTCCGCCCCGGCCTGACCTGCCTCTGGCAAGTCCGCGGACGCAACCAAATCACCGACTTCAAGGACTGGGTCCGCCTCGACCTCGAGTACATCGACCGCTGGTCCCTCTGGCTCGACCTCGAAATCCTCCTCCGCACCGTCCCCGTCGTCCTCTTCGGCTGGGGCGCCAAATAACCCGTAACCCGTAGCTGCGGTCGATGACCACCATCGGCTTCACCTTCCGTAGGTAGCCATCGTACCCAGGGAGAGTCAGCCTCCGGCCTGACCCATTATCCAGAGGTAGCCGTCGTTCCTACTGACCATCTGATTATCAAGTGCTTATCAGAGGGCGAACAGTTTGGAATGCAGCTTGCATCCACTAGCTAACACTTACTTTTAGAAG
Organism: Bacteroidota bacterium; assembly: GCA_903970335.1. GTDB lineage: Bacteria > Verrucomicrobiota > Verrucomicrobiia > Methylacidiphilales > UBA1321 > JABDGH01. The sequence continues at coordinate 2,962 of CAJCII010000208.1, forward strand.
GCTTCTGCTGGCAGCTTGTCCCCAATTACCTAACGAACTTCGATGAGCCTGTCTCCGGCTTTGAGGCGGGCCAGCATAAGCGGCCATTGCGGCATGAACCAACCTAACAACTCCGGGTTGGTGGCATTGCCGATCCGCAGCCAAATGACCACCGGAGCCTCGTTACTGGCCATACATCGCTCGGCAAAGTCCTCATCCTTAGTCAGGATGACGCCGCTGTTTTGCAGGGCATAGTCCCAGATGGCAGCGTCCTTGGCCTCGCGCAACCCGATTTCACGTACCGCTACTGCGTCGTGTCCAGCCTCCCGCAGGGCAGCCGCCAACGAGGGTGGAAGCTGGGCGTCGATGATAAACTTCACACAGCTTGCAAAACGGTGTGGTTAACCTGGGCCGAAGCGTATTGCAGGCACGCCCGGATATCTGCGGCCTCCAGATCGGGAAAGTCTTCCAGAATTTGCGTTTCACTAGCGCCACCGGCGAGCATTTCGAGCACGTCCTTAACGCGAATACGCATCCCGCGTATGCACGGGCGACCGCTGCATTGTTCGAGATCAACCGTGATGCGATTCAGGTAGCTCATAAAACGAATCTAACTTATGTGCCTGTGATTATCAATCCATCGTTCCCAAATTGGGTATCAGTTTGAAATCAGTGAATGCCGTTCAAATCGGCCATGAATCGCACAAGAACCAGGATGACCGATAGACCAAGCAACCCTGAAAAAGCTAATGCAAGAGGCAGGGATTTTCGGACAACGGCCACGCAGCCCAAGATAACGAAAAACATAAGAAGGCCGATCCCCCAAACCAACATGCCTGTCTCGCTATAGCCAATCTCACCGGATCGGCTCGGAAGGGGACAAAACCCCATAACCGGAAAAACAAGTCCTAAGGGATTGCCTCCAATGAAGAATATCAGGGAGGCGGGTAGCCAAGCTACAAACGCCGCAGTCAGAACGATAATCCGTGCGGCCATGTCTCAATCTAACTGAGCAAGCTCATCTTCCAAGCGCCAAACGTGATCGGAACCGCACGCCACCGTTACCGGGGTGACGCACAGTTTTTGTCTGCCAAGGTGCATCCGCGAGTGACTTTAAAACTGTCTACACCCTGTTTACGCAAATGTCTACGTGTATACCCGCCGTGATGCATAAGGAAGTGTCTCGCTCCCTATCTCGAAGAGATAGGACATAGTGTCATGGCTTAAAGCCGTCAGATTTCAGTCTAAATTTAGACTGCCGAAGGGATGCCTGAAATCATCCGCGATACGAGCACCGTCGCCTTCAATTTTGATCGTTGCGCCAAGCTCGTTTCCTCGACTATTGCCAGCGCTCTTCCAAACGCAAAGTACCAGCAGAGTATCAACGAGTGCGAAAAGCCGCATTTTGCTGGCAAATCTGCTGGCAGAAAGCCGTTTCCAGACCACGCTAAGAACCCAAGTCATGGTTTTTTAAGAAGTTATGACTTATGCCCCGAGGTAACCATCGCACTCCGTGCGACGGAATCCCTCTGCCTCGTTCCCAAATTTACTGCCCTCCGCAGGAGTTTGAAAACGCTACTGCCCTCCGCAGGATTTGTCCCCGCAACTCCATTGCCGCAGCTGAGGATTACTCGGAACAACGCCCTCTCCGCGAAGCCGCCTTCCCCTCGTTCTTCCGCCTCCTAAATCGAAAAGTCCTTATACTCCGGTCGCGCCACCTCGCTCGGCGGATGCAACATCCCCGCCGCCACCGTCGCATTCGTCCCCTGCTCGATCAAAATAAACGACCCCGTCAACCGGTTGTGCGCGTACCCGTCGAAAATCAACGGCTTCGACGTCCTGAGTCGGATCTCCCCAATATCGTTCATCGCCAGTTCCTCCCTGCCCGACTCCGGTGCCAGCGTCGTGATATTCAGCCGGTGCTCGATCGACGTCACCATCGCCTGCACCGTCTGCGTCGTATGCTTCAGAAAATACTTCCGCCCCGCCTGCAGCGGACGCGGATGCATCCAGCAAATCTTCGCGTGCAGTTCCGTACTCGCCCCCGGCAGGTCGCCCAGGTCCACCAGCATGTCGCCCCGGCTGATGTCGATATCGTGAGCAAGCACCAGCGTGATCGATTGCGGACAAAACGCCTCCTGTTGCGAACCCTCGCATGTCCAAATCTCCTTCACCTTGCTCGTAAAACCGCTCGGCAGCGCCATCACCGACTGCCCCACCCGCACCACCCCCCCCGCTATCTGCCCGCTGAACCCGCGAAAATCGTGCAGGCTCGGATCCGTCGGGTTGTTCGGTCGGTTGACCCACTGCACCGGCAACCGAAACTCCCGCAAATTCCAGTCGCTCCCGATATGCACCTCCTCCAGGTGCCCCAGCAACGTCGGCCCCGAATACCACGGTGTGTTCTCCGAGCGGTCCACCACATTGTCCCCGTTGAGCGCGCTCAGCGGAATAAAAGTCACGTCCCTTATCTCCAACAGCGGCAGGAACTCCTCGAACTGCTGCCGTATCTCCTCGAACCGGTTCTCGCTCCAGTCCACCAAGTCCATCTTGTTCACCGCCACCACCAGGTGCGGGATCCGCAACAGCGACGCGATGCACGCATGACGCCGACTCTGCTCGATCACCCCCAGCCGCGCGTCCACCAGCACAATCGAAAGATTCGCCGACGACGCCCCCGTCACCATGTTCCGCGTGTACTGCACATGCCCCGGCGTATCGGCGATGATGAACTTGCGTCGCGGCGTCGCAAAATACCGGTACGCCACGTCGATCGTAATCCCCTGCTCCCGCTCCGCCCGCAACCCATCCGTCAGGTTCGCCAGGTTGATCGCCCCTCCCCCCGTAATGTCCGCCGAATGCTCCAGCGCCTCGACCTGGTCGTCCATCAGCGACTTCGAATCGTAAAGCAATCGCCCGATCAAGGTCGATTTGCCGTCGTCGACCGACCCGCACGTATTGAAGCGGAGTAGGTCCACCGGATGATGCATCGTCGTCATGGTCTTCAATTAAAAATATCCCGCCTTCTTCCGATCCTCCATCGCCGCCTCCGACACCTTGTCGTCCGCCCGCGATCCCCGCTCCGTCACCCGCGCCACCGCCGTCTCCGCAATAATGTCGTCGATGTTGTCCGCCGGCGATTCCACCATCCCCGTACTGATGATGTCCCCGATCGTTCGCACCCGCACCGTGAGTTCCTCCACCTGCTCGCCCGCTTTCGGCGGGACCAGATCGTTCACCGGCAGCCACTGGCCGTGGCGCCGCACGCATCGCCTCCGGTGACTGAAATAAATCGTCGGCACTTCCAGCCGTTCCCGCCGGATATACTCCCACACATCCATCTCCGTCCAGTTGCTCAACGG
>CAJCII010000209.1 GCA_903970335.1 Bacteroidota bacterium
CCCGACGGAACTCGACCGCGACGAGCCGCGCCGGGTGGCCGAAGCGATCCGGCTCATGGGCCTCAAGCATGCGGTGATCACCTCCGTGGCGCGCGACGAATTGCTCGACGGCGGCGCGGCCATCTGGGCCGAGACGATCCGGGCCGTACGTGCGGAAAATCCCCGCACCGCCATCGAGGTGCTCATCCCCGACTTCAAGGGCCGCTGGCAGGACCTCCAGACCGTCCTCGACGCCCAACCCGACATCCTCAACCACAACGTCGAAACCGTCCCCCGCCTCCACAAGGAAGTCCGCCCCCAGGCCAAATACGAGCGCTCCCTCGAAATGCTCCGCCGCGCCAAGGCCGCCGGCTTCGTCACCAAATCCGGCCTCATGCTCGGCATCGGCGAACGCGAAGACGAAATCGCCGCCACCCTCCGCGACATGGCCGCCGACAAGCTCGACATCCTCACCCTCGGCCAGTACCTCCGCCCCTCCGCCCAGCATCTCCCCCTCCACCGCTGGGTCACCCCCGAGGAATTCGCCCACTGGAAGCAAGTCAGCCTCGACCTCGGGTTCCGCGTCGTCGAGTCCGGCCCCCTCGTCCGCAGCTCCTACCACGCCGACGAACAGTCCGACTCGCTCCTCCCCGCTTCCAGATCGACCCTCGCCTCCTGATGCTCAAGTGCTCTCTGGCCCTGACGCTGGCGCTGATGTTCCTCTTCACCCCCCGCCTCCGCGCCGAGCCCCCGCTCCACGCCCAGGTGCTCGTCTTTCTCCCCGCCTACGAAGGCTCCAAACTCTACGACCCCGACCTCGTCCCCAAGGGCCAGGACGCCCCCTGCGTCTGGGGCGGCATCGACGCCATCCGCAAGGCCGACCTCTACCTCGCCCTCCGCCTGCCCAACCCCCTCGTCTCCGGCCCCATGCTCACCGCCGGTCCCATCGACGTCTACAACACCTTCGTCTCCGCCGTCACCGACGACCACGACGACACCCCCGGCTTCCACCCCTACACGCTCGGTGCCGACTTCTTCATCTTCCACTACGACTGGCGTCAGGAAATCGCCACCGTCACCGCTCCCCAGCTCGCCGCCGCCCTCGACCGCTACGCCTCCATCCACGAGGAAAAAACCGGCATCCCCGCCCAGAACACCCAATTCGTCCTCGTCGGCCATAGCATGGGCGGCCTCGTCGCCCGCACCTTCCTCAGTGAAAATCCCGGCTGGGCCTCCCGCATCTCCTCCATGATTCTTGTCGGCACCCCCAATCTCGGCTCCGTCAAGGCCATCAAGACCCTCATCGTCGGCCCCGGCGGCCTCAAGGAAAACGCCACCTCCTTCCCCGCCTCCCTCCTCAACCTCCTTCCCAACAACGTCGACGCCAACCTCACCAAACTTGTCGCCATCACCCGCCCAAGCCTCTACGAACTCCTCCCCTTCGACGACCCCCACTGGGAATGCGTCGCCGCCAACGCCACCCGCACCCGCCTCTCCGCGCTCGACGTCCTCAGCGTCGGCTCCTGGGAACCCTACTGGCCCAGCCCCGAACTCGAACGCCGCGTCTACCTCGACGACTGGCTCAAAAAACGCCAGGCCGAAGGCCGCATCTCCGTCAACCCGCCCGACTGGCAATTCTGCCAGGACCCCGACCACCGCGCCCTCCAGAAAATCCTCGCCCAGGTCCGCGACTGGCGCCTCCGCATGGGCAGCCTCAGCTACACCGATACCCTCCTCACCTTCCCCGGCCAACCCTCCCGGCTGAAAATCGTCATCGGCACCGGCCTCAAGACCCCCACCGGCATCATCACCGAAGGCGCCCACGACTACTCCCTTGCCCGCTACACCTACGAACCCGACAACGACGGCGACGAAACCGTCACCGCCGCCAGCGTCCTCGACGACCTCCACCCCGCCCCCGCCAACGTCAAACTCCTCACCGGCGTCACCCACGGCAAACTCATGAGCGACGACCAGTTCCTCACCTACCTCTACGCCCAGCTCGCCCACGAACCCATGGTCGATCCCCGCTCCGCGCCCACCGTCGCCCACACCTCCTCCGGCACCGTCCCATAAGCCACCGTGCCGCTGGAGCACTGATGGACGCGCCCAGCCGGCCGAGCGCGTGCTGAGGCGAAAGGGGATTTATTGCTTCTCATCCGGCTTGATCCACGTTCGATCCGGCAAAACAACCCGCTATTGACAGTATGGCTTATCATCAGTATAACTGATGATGTGACCGATCTTGAAAGCGCCGCCGCCCGGTTGCGCGCTGTCGTCCGGCTGATCATGCGACGGGCCCAAACCCTCCGCGAAAAGAATGCGCCGACGCCTTCCGAGCAAAGTGTGTTGGTCTGGTTGGACGACAAGGGCGCCATGTCGCCCCGTGCTCTGTCCGACGTCCATCAGGTGCGGCCACAGACCATGCAGCAGACGCTCGACTCCCTGGAGGGACGGCGATGGATCAAGCGGGCCGATCACCCCACGGATCGCCGGCAGATCCTTTTCTCCCTGAGCCTCTCCGGTCGCAAGGCGCTGCTCAAGGGCCGCGAACTGCGCCAAGCCTGGCTGGTCGCGAAACTGGGCGAACTCAACCCGCGCAATCGAAAGACGGTCGTTGAGGCGCTCGATCTCCTCGAAAAACTTTTCCAAGACTCAATCCCTGCCAAAACCAAATGAACCCTCCCAAAATTAACTTGAAAGAAACCGCTCTCGTCCTCATTGATCTCCAGCAAGGCATCGTTGGACTGGATCTAGCACCTCACTCTGGCGCCAAGGTGGTCGAACACGCCGCCAAACTTGCCGATCGCTTCCGGCAGGCGAAGGCACCTGTCGTTCTGGTCCGTGTCACGTTCTCGCCTGACGGCGCGGACGCACTGAAGGCCGAGACGGACTTCAAGCCAAACTTCCAACGCCCGGCGAATTGGGCGGAGTTCGTGCCCGCGATCGGCCCGAAGGAGGGCGACATTGTCATCACGAAACGCCAATGGGGCGCGTTCTACGGCACCGAGCTCGACCTGCAACTGCGACGGCGTGGCATCCGGCAGATCGTGTTGGGCGGAATCGCCACCAACTTTGGCGTTGAGTCGACCGCGCGTGCCGGCCACGAACATGGCTACCAGATGATCCTCGCCGAGGACGCGATGAGTTCCCGCACGCAGGATTACCACGACTTCGCCGTGCAAAAGATTTTTCCGTTGCTCGGGCTAGTGCGTTCCACCGAAGAAATTCTGGCCGGTTCCGGGGCGGTGCAGGAATGAAGTTGGATCGACGTTTCTTTCTGCTCCTTGCCACTGCGCTCGGCCTTGCGCTCCTCTTTCATGCAATGCGTCTTCCCGGGGGCTGGCTCTTCGGGCCATTGGTGGGGTCCGCCCTTTTTGCCGTGTGCGGCTGGTGCGCGATTCGATTTCCCAACCGGATTTACCTCGCGGGGCAGGCCATCATCGGCACCGCGCTCGGCGCAGGCTTTTCGCCGAAGACCCTTGGCGCGATCCCCCAACACGCGGGAATCTTCCTCTTTGCCGTCGTGTTCATTCTTCTGACGAGTCTGCTCAATGGCTGGCTGCTCAGCCGCTTCACCGCGCTGGATCCCGCGACCTCCTTCCTTGGCACCATGCCCGGCGGTGCCGGGGCGATGGCCGCGATGAGCGACAGCCTGCGAGCGGATACACGTCTCGTGACGGCGATTCAGTATGTGCGCCTGCTGATCGTTCTGGGATCGCTCGCCTGCATCGCGCCGATCCTGAAAGCCCATGTCCATGGTACCGCCGTCGCGGCGGTCGCTTTTTACGCCTCTGAGTTCGTCCTCTGGAAATTTTGTCTGCTCCTGCTGCTCGCCGTGACTGGCTGGCTGGTCGGTACCTGCACGCAAATTCCGGCGGGCGCATTTCTCGTCCCCACGGTTCTCTTCTTTCTGCTCGGCCTGTGCGATATTCATCCGGGTGGCTGGCCATGGCCAATCCTGGCGACAGCCTACGCCCTCATGGGCCTCCAAATCGGCGGTCGGTTTCATCCACAGACGATCGACATGATTCGCCGCGTTATACTCCCGGTGGTCGGCACAACGCTCTTGCTGTTGGTCGGCTCGCTTGTGCTCGCTTTTCTCATCTCGTGGATGATGCACCTTGATCTCATCAGCGCCTATCTTGCCGCTACACCGGGCGGGCTCGATTCCGTTGCGGCAGTTGCCACCGACCTGCACGTGGACACGACCATCGTCGTGAGCATGCACCTGGTGCGGCTCCTCTGCGTCCTCCTTTTCGGGCCGTGGTTGGTGCACCTGTGCACGCGTGATCGTCAACTCAAGGCCGCGGACGAAAACCCGGAATCATGCCTTCGATAACCTCGCCCACCGGAAATGTCGCCGACTCCCAGGCCACCATCGCCGCCAATCTGTCCGGCCCCGTTCGGCTGACGGCGGCACTTGTGCCCCCTCTTCGGAAGAACGCGACAAAAGCGTAAATCGATGCATGTTTCCAGCATGTCCAGCCCTGTCCCAAATGTTGAAGAAGAACACCTCCCCCCTGGGGTGTCGCAGGCACCGGCGGATGAACATCGTTTCCCGCTGAGTCGGATCGTCCGATTTGGATCCGTCGTCTCCACGGTGCTGTTATCGGCCAATGCCTTGGTTTGCGCGACGTGGAGTGACTTCTTCGGTCTGCCCGGGTGGATCGTCTGGCAGGCTCTTCCGGGAGCGCTCGCCCTCTCCTTCATCCCGGCCACCATCGTTCGTTTCCGCTCGAATCATCCCGCGCTCCGGATCGTCTACGCCCTTACCGCCTCGTGGCTGGGGGCCTTGAACTTCGCCTTCTTCGCGGCGTTGGCGTGCTGGATCGCGGAAGTCGTCGCCTGGCTCTTGGGCTGGCCACTGCCGCGCTTTCCGCTTGCGGCGATCCTCTTCGGTTTGGCCGCAGTCGTCACGGTTTACGGGCTGATCAACGCCCGATGGCTCCGCATTAGCCGCGTCACCGTCCGGTTGCCGAATTTGCCGGAAGCCTGGCAGGGGCGCACTGCGGCCTTGGTTACCGATCTCCACCTCGGGCCGCTCTCCGGCGCCGCTTTTCTTCGTCGCGTCATCGGTCGGCTTCGTTCTTTGCGACCCACGGTCGTCTTCATCGGCGGCGATATGTTCGACGGCCCAACCCTGGATCTGGACCGGCTCGTCGCCCCCTGGCGTGAATTCTCCGCGTCGAAGGGAATCTTTTTCGTGACCGGCAATCACGACGAGTTTGCCGAGAGGAGTCTCTACCTGGACCCGGTCCGGCGCGTTGGCATTCGGGTGCTCGAGAACGAAATGGTTTCCCTCGACGGCCTGCAACTCCTCGGTGTTCACGATTCGGAGGCGGGCCATCCCGCCGAACTGCGCCAGATCCTCCGCCGGGTCCGCCTCGATCCCCTGCGCCCAAGCATTCTCCTCGCCCACCGTCCGATTAATCTCCCCGTCGCCGAGCAAGAGGGCATTTCTCTTCAGCTTTCCGGCCATACCCACCAGGGCCAGGTCTGGCCTTGGAACCTGCTCGTCTCCCGAATCTATGGCCCCTTCGCCTATGGACTGAGCCGCCTCGGAAAGATGCTGGTTTATACGAGCAGCGGCACCGGCACCTGGGGACCTCCCCTGCGGGTGGGAACCAAGTCGGAAATCGTCCTGATCCGGTTCGAAAAGGAATCGCCTCAAGGCTGATCGGAGCCGATTTTGCCGGACGGCCCGATGAGATGACGGATCTGCGCGGACCTATTTCACGGCAAAATAGCAGGCGAAGACACTCGTGCGGTGCAAGACATCGTACTGGGCGAACCCGCAGGCCTTGAGCAGATCGAGTTGATAGGGCAGCGACCTCGGGGAATCCTCCTTGTCGATGTAGGCAAAGACCTTGGCGCGGTAGTCTTCCCCCCCGATCGACTCGAGATAGCGCCCGTAACGGCCCCACATTAATTCCTGTGCCTCCGGCACCTCGAAATAGGCCAGATCGGAAACGTAGATGCGCCCGCCCGGTGTGAGCCAGGTGTGGAAATGCTCGAACGCTGCCGTCCAGTCTTCGTCGTCGCGCAGATGATGCAGCACGGCACCGGCCAGAATGCAATCGATGGAACCTTCCGGAAAAGAAAGCGCCCTCAAATCGGATTGGTACGTTCGCACCGAGGCGGCCCCGCCCGCTCGCACCCGTTGCTCTGCCCGGTCCAACATCGGCCGGCTCAGGTCCGCCAAATGGCAATGTAACTCGCCGACCTCCCGAAGGACACGGAGCGTGAAATTGCCTGCGCCGCAGCCCAGGTCCAGCACGGTGCTCTGCGGGCGCAGATGCCGCGCGCATGTCTGGGCCACCAGCTCCAGCACCAGGGGCGCATCGATCGTCGCCTGCTGCCCCGTTTCGAGATTGCTGAATCGTTCGACGTCCTGGTCAAAGCGGGTGCGTATTTCCTCCAGCGTGGATTTGTTCGCCAGCGGAGTTGTCATTTCAGGGCAGCGCTTTCCCTAAAAAGAAGTTCTCCGTGCGACGCGCACCAGATGAGATTCCAGCGCCAATTGTAGAATTTTCGGGGCACCCTCCTCTCCGCAGGCGTTATAGGTCGAGGCGATCAACTCCCCCAAGGTCAGGTTTCTGCCGTCGCTCCGGTGAGAAGAAGTACGTGCTTTGTGCGGTGTTTTCATCATGTGGTTAAGGTTGTGGCGCGGATGCGCACAGGTGTGAATGCTTACAGCGAGCCAGTCTCCGCCGTCCTCTCCAGCAGCGAGAAGGCTTTGATGAAATCGGCATGGTCCGCTGCCAGTGAGTCGATGGAATGGACCCGATTCAGGGTAGAGGTTGAATTCAGGCTGTGGCTGGCCAGGGAGTGCCGAACACGAACGTCCAACATCTGGAGGAATTTGCGTCTTTGTTTCATGCCCCTACCATCGTTCGTTTTCGGTTATATGTCCGATACAAGACTTGTCCTTCACTTATAACCTATGATTATAATGGACGAATGGAATTGAGGCATCTCCGCTACTTCGTCGCCGTGGCGGAGGAATTGAATTTCAGCCGGGCTGCCCAGAGGCTGCACATCGCCCAACCGGCGCTCAGCAACCAGATCAAGGTCCTGGAAAACGAGTTGGGAGTGCAACTTTTGGAGCGAACGCGACGAATGGTCCGCCTCACGGAAGCAGGCAAAACCCTCCTTGCCGACGCCCGTCCCTTGCTCGCCGGGGCGCAAACGGCGGAGCTCCACGTGCGCGGCGCCCAGAAGGGCGAAAGCGGCACCCTCCACATCGGTTACGTCCTCACCGCCGCCAACGCAAGGCTCGCCTCCGTCATCAAGGCCTTTCGCCAAACTTATCCGGGTATCGTGCCGGACTTGGCCCAGTTGCCCACCAGTGCACAGATTTCTGCGCTCAAGAACCGCCGTCTCGACGTGGGCTTCGTCCGCCCACCGGTGAACGAGAAGGAAATCGAAACGGAAGTCATCGGCCAGGAAAAGATGGTCCTGGCCGTAGCGTCGAGCGACCCCCTCGCCCGCAAAAAGCGGTTGACCTGGCAGGACCTCGACGGCAGGACGGTACTATCGGTGCATCCCACCGTCGCCAACTATTACTACGAATCCTTTTTCGCCCTTTGCCGACAGCACAAAATCAAACTCACCGTCGGGCCCTATTCGCAGGACATCCACAGCAATCTCTGGCTGGTCTCCACCGGCTACGGCTTCACCCCCACCACCGAATCGGCCCGTGAATTTGCCCCCTCCAGCCTCGCCTTCCCCGCCTTGCCGATCGACGGCCCCTCCATCCAGACCCTTCTCGCCTGGCGCAAAGACAACGCCTCCCCCGTCTTGACCAATTTCCTCCGCACCGTGCGCTCCGTCAGCGCCTCCAAGACAGTCAAAAGCTAGGCCCCATTGGCGCGAAACTGGCAGTAGATTCCGATCCGCGAACTGGAGTTGACACCGGTAGAGACAGGCAGAGATTGGGAAAAAAGACGGGCAAACGGCTAAAGATGGCCAAGCCGATCCGAAATCCAAGACCGTCCGCGTGCCCGTCCACTTTTTTACACATCGGACATAACGCGAGGATTTCTTGGGTACCGCCATTCGGCGTCGCAATCGCCGTAATCACTCCAACATCAGCAATACGCGCGCGCGATCTCAATCTTACTTTTCCCCGTTGGTCTTTGCTTCATGGCTGGCATCCAAAACTGCTTGTGCATTTCGTATGGCCGGGGCGTAGGCAGGATCGGACTGGTGATCGTGGATAAATTTTTGATAAACGGCTTCCGTATCGGGTCGATCTCGAAGCCCCTCAATAGCCGCCTCGCGAACTTCATCATCAGGATCGTTCAAAGCGGCAACGATAAGATCGTGATCCTTTTCTCGTTTCATTCTGCCTAAAAAATCAATGACGTCCCTACGCGCAAGATGGTTCGAATCCTTGGCGAGTGTGTAGAGATTGGCATCGAACTGTTGACTGAAGGTGAATTCGGGATGAACGCCCGCTATGTATTTGAAGACATAATTAGCTGCGAGATAATCTTTCGTTGGCTTATTGGCGCATGCCCGATCGAGCATTTGATCTAGTACGTCGGCTTGTAATGAAACAGGAACTTCTTTATTAAAGTTAGCAAACATATATCCAGCGCCATCACCCTGCCATTTATTGAAAGCAATGTAATATTTATCGGCGTAGCTTTTAGCATCCGTATCGGTTGCATCAAGAATGGATGCTGTTATGAGCACATACATTCCAACGAGATAGAGTATTCGAATATTCATTTGGTATTTTGGTTTATTGGAGGAGAGGTGATTGTCTGATGAAATCAATTTGGTTTGTAATAGGCATCACAAGATATTTATGTCCTGCATCATTCCACAAACGTTTTGATCCTGTTACTGATCCGGGAACCGGATCTCCTGCGCTAGCCCTCATTAAGTTTTGATAAATTTGGAAGCCACCGTAATGATTGCCATATTCAGGACTGGTTGTGTCATTAGGTCCGATATAACTTGATGTAGGACAGGTGAGCTGATGCCCTAGTTCATGGGGAGGTACACAGGTGATGCTACTATCATTCGGTGGATATGAATTTTGTCCGCCCAAACCAAGTCTAGCCACAAAACTACAATGGAGAGATGGTGTATATCCTGGTACAGCAGCAATTTCTCCATCAGAGAAAGCTTCTCCTTGATTTTGCTGATATGAATCCGAGGTGTAAGGATAGATAGCTTCTGTTGCAAACTGCTGGATCAGGATCAAAAAGATTGTGTGCGAATCGGCGGTGGGATAATGCGCTTTTACGATGGCGGCGAGCTTGCCTTCATCTCCGGCTGAACTTCCGTCGTCAGGTTCAACGCTATTGTAGAGTAGGCGGGAGACGACGGATTGAGAGGTCGTTATGACCAATGACCGTTTCTTCTCCCGCCCCTCATCAAACCGGACGGGCGGTTTTCCCGCATCCGGCTTTCGGATAGGTGATTCATGCTTTTGCCCACGAGAAGTTACGGGTGGTGCGGGCTAAGCTCACCAGGCCGAGGTCCTGATGGAGATAAACCGCCGCATAGCGTCGAGTGCGCTTACCTCGACTGCTGTGCTTCCCGTTCAACCATTGACGCAGCCTGTGCCGGGCGTGGTTGTCCACGACCGCATAGGCTCGGCTGACCGGGCCAAGGCAAAAGTAATTGCCCCAGCCCCGCAGCCGTGAGTTGAGTTCGGCCACCTTTGCCTCCACTGGCATCCAGTAGCTGTTTCGTTCGGTGAGTGCGCTGATGTCTTTGCAGAAGGCCGCGATACGTTTCTTCGCTGGTTTGGTGCCGATATATTGGCTCCCATTGAGTCGATAACATCGCCCCATCGTGTAACCCAGAAAGTCGAACGACTCCTGGGGCACTCGGGCTATCCGCGTCTTCTGCGCGTTGACCTTGAGTTTGAGCCGCCCCATCAGCTTTTCCATCTGCTCACGCGCGTGTTCGGCCCGGCTGCGACACAGGATGACAAAGTCATCGGCATAGGCCACGACGTGGCCTTGGCCTTTGTGTTTCTTCCAACCCAGCACGAATCGCCTCATGTACAGATTCGATAACAAGGGCGAGATGGGCGCTCCTTGCGGAGTTCCCTTCCCTGTATCCTTGTTCTCGGTGGTTCGCTGTTTGTGGCCGCGGTCATCCGTTATTTCGACTGGCATTTCCAACCACATCTTCAACAACGCCAGCATCGCTCCATCGCTGATTCGGCGAGCCAGACTTTGCATCAGTTCGTGGTGAGGAATCGTGTCGAAGTACCCGCTCAGGTCGGCGTCTACGACTTCCGTGTGGCCTTGATTCAACTTTCCGTGGATCGCCCGGATGGCGTCGTGCGCACTGCGCCCGGGCCGGTAGCCGTACTGCTCGTCCGGGAAGTCCGCTTCGAAAATCGGTTCCAAGACGATGACTACCGCCATTTGCGCCACCCGGTCGCGGATCGTCGGGATACCCAGAGGTCGCGTTTTGCCGTCCTCTTTCGGGATCATCACTCTGCGCACCGCTGCCGCTCGATAACTCTTTTCTCTCAACTCCTGACCCAATGCGCCCAGCCATTCGGCTACTCCCGCGCGTTCGATCTGCTCGAAGCTTTGCCCGTCGACTCCGGGCGATCCGCCGTTTTTACGGCAGCGTTCCCAGGCCCAGCGCAGCACTTCCTCGCGGTAGATTTTATCGTGCAGACTGTAGAACCGATAGCTCGGCGCTCTCTTCGCTTTGGCCTGCAAGGCCGCCTGAAGTTTCCCGACCTTAAGTGGAGGTGTTAGGCTCACGCCAATCTCCCGGCCGTCACTTCTTCCTGCCTTGTCCCTAAACCAAGGCCCCTTCCCTCCACCGGAGTTACCCGGCTTCTCTCGGTACTATGGGCCTCTCCGACTCCCAGTTGCGCCCCGTTTCTACCCTCACGGGTCACGGGTTGGGGATTGGCCTCGCAGCCCTCTCCACGCCTCTGGGTCTCCCGTGTTGCCACCGGTCTCCTTAGCGCACATGCCGTCACCAATACCCCGGCAGATCCTGCTGGTGCGCTTAACGCTCGCTTCCCAGAAAGTGGCAGCCTTCCCCATAATTTGACTGGGTCGGCATCTGCAATGTGTGGTTTCGGGATTTGTTCGATGTTCATTCCTATTACGGCCTGCGCGCTCGCTGAACCACTTTCATGGCCCTTTGTCGGCAGGGGCTTCAGACCACCGGGTTACCCCAGTCGCCTGCCCCGCCTGCTTCCGGTTGGAGCGTCCCTTACCGGGTGAGGTCCTTCCCCTCACTGGATTCCTGCGCCTTTTCCACGGCGCACCAAATCAATACCACTAGAAGCTGGTACGGAGATGGCGTCATTGAACCCATTGGCCAGGAATTGATACTTGAAGTTGACCTTGATTCCGGCCACGGCGTAGCGGGCGGCCACACTCGATTCAATCGCGCTCACATAAGCATCGGTTTGGAGTGAAGTCCCATTTGGGTACGAAGAGCTACCCTTTCCCAGACGAAGATTGGCGATTTGCACCGTCATGGTCTTGACCGGGTCCGGGCTGGCGGATGAGCCGAAGACTGGCATGGTGCAGGTGGATGTTGGTGATCCGGTGGGCGAATAGCTGAAGCACATTTTGTCGCCGAGCGCAGCACGTCGTAACCGGTGGTTGGTATCCTGATAAGCTCCTCCCGAGTTGCCGCTGCCGGGATCGGTCGTTTGGGCGTTGTCGATGTTGTCGGCCACCAGCATGAGGCCCTTGGAAACGAACACGCCGGTGTTCGGTCCGGTCTCCGTCAGGGTGATCGTATCGTCGCCATCCTCCCCGGAATAACCCGGATGATCATCATCGCTGCCGGTGGAGGTTTGCGTGTACCAATCCACGGTGATCGTTTCGGCAACGGCAGGATTTTTATTGTCCGCTGGATCGTAGATGCGTAGGTAAAACCGGCGGGTATCGCTGCCGACGAAGTTGGTGGCTTCGGTGGTTCCGTTGAGCACGTTGGCTGGTGTTGAGGAATCAAACGCATGATCCCACAACCCGAATCGGACATAGCTCAACACCGCATTGTTCAGGTCGATCACCTGCATGGGGCAAAGGGCGAGGATTTCTTGGAGCCGAGCACCTGTTAAGTGTTTGTACTCTTTGCGAAGTTGCTCTCGTCTCTCATCAAACATGTCCGAGAGACGCTTGAGGAAGAGTAATCCGAAAATCAGTAGCGTCCAATCTTAACTACCACAGTGGCAACTGGTTGCAATCACATGAATTTCGGTTTGCGTCATAGGTCTTTGCAAGTAATTCTTGGAGAGGGATTTGCTCAAACGGGGTGACGCTCAAAATCTGTAGAATTTCGTAAAGGCTCGGTTCGAGATGAAGTTCCTTTTTCACGATGGCCACCAGAACGTAAACGCACACGGCGATCCAGGTTTGCGTTTTCACGGCGTTTTCGCTTGTGCCGTAAAACGTTTTGATCCGCAGGTTTTGTTTGATCCAGCGAAAGAACAATTCGATCTGCTGGCGCTGGGCGTAGAGAGCGGCGATGGTCGTGGCGGGAAGCTCGAAATGGTTGGTGAGAAAGACAAAAGTGCGGTGGTTGGGAGCGTCGTAAAATTTGATCCGGCGCAGTTTGGCGGGATAATCGCGGCGCGTGGTGGCACCCGTCGGGCGCACCGTCTGGTCGCAACGCACGCCCGTGGCGAAGTCGACGGGACGCGAGTAAAGCCGGGCGAATTTCAATCCCTGTTTGGCGCGAGTGACAAAGAACGCTCCGGCCCGGACGAGGCGATAAAGACGCCGGGCTTTGGCAATGAGATGTCCCGCCAGATCGGCATACATCTGCCAGGGCCGATGCTCGTTGGCGTGGGCCAGTGTGCTGCGCGACACCGCGCCGCGAATGCCCAGTCGATAAAGCTGGCCGGGGCGCGAGCGCAGACAAACTTCGATGTCGCGCAGACTCTCGCGGTAAGTCAACTGCGCGAAAGCCTGGCAGAGAAAATGGTCCCAGCAGGAAAAGCTCTGCACCTTGTAGTCACCGCGATGCCGCGCCACGATGCGATGGAAAGTCTGCGGATGAATCCAGTCCATGAGCTGCGAGAAAACCATTTTCGGCGGTTGCATCCAGCCAAAATAGAGG
>CAJCII010000210.1 GCA_903970335.1 Bacteroidota bacterium
TCAGCGCATGTTGCCGCGCTACGGCGGGAAGCGTCACCGTGGCGATGGCGACCCCAAATATGCCAATGGGCAGTTGCACGAGCCGAAAGGCGTAGTAGAGCCACGAGACCGGACCGTGGCCGCTGAGGTAGGACGCGAATTGTCCGTTGACCAGGACGTTGACCTGCACCGCCGATCCGGCGATGGCGCTCGGCACCATGAGGAGCATGACGGTCTGCAGGGCAGGATCGCGGAAATCGAGTTGCCAGCGGAAACGGAAACCGAGACCCCAGAGCGAGGGCAGTTGGATGGCCAGTTGCGCGAGTCCGCCGATGAGCACGCCGAAGCACCAGCCGAAAATCGCCCGCTCCCCGAAGTGGGGATGAAGCCAGTCCTGCTGCGGCTCGAACCAGCAGGCCAGGATAACGCCCGCGACAACCGAGACGATATTGAAGAGCGTGCTGGCGCTGGCCGGGATGCCGAAAATATGCCGGGCGTTGAGCATGCCCATCACGGCGGCGGCGAGCGAAACGAAGAGGATGAAGGGAAAGAGAAGGCGTGTCATCTTCACGGTCAGCGCAAACGTCTCCGGCTGGTTCCCGCCCCACCCGCTGCTCGTCAAGTAGACCACCTCAGGGCCGAGGGCGATGCCGAGGACACAGATCAAGCCGAGAATCAGGGTCAGCGTGGAGAGGACAAGCCGCGCGAGATGCCACGCGGAGTCGGGGCCTTCTTTTTCCCAGGTCTTGGTGAAGGTGGTGGTGAAGGCGGTCGAGAGCGCGCCCTCGGCGAAGAGATCGCGGAGCAAATTCGGAATGCGGAAGGCCGCGATGAAGGCGTCCGCGAACATGGTCGCGCCGAACATGAAGGCGAAGATTTGTTCCCGCACGACGCCCATCAGACGCGAACCCATCACGGCGACGCCCACGACGACGGCGGAACGTTTGTTATTTTTGGGACGATTCATTCAGTTTCCGGAGCAGGTGATATTTGAGCCAGACCTCGCGGGCGTTGCCCATCGCGATGTCCCAGCCGACGCCGCCGTCGAGGAATCCGCGCTTGAGCAGGAAGCAGCGGGCCAGGCGCACCAGCGCATGAAGAGGCCCGCTCCACGGAAAGGCGCGACGGCCTTGTTCGTGGGCGGATTGCGCCCAAAGCGCGGCATAGCGGGCGCAGCGTTGGGAGCGGTCGGCGGCGTTTTCATACGTGAAATGATGGAGGTGGCCTGGAAGAATGGGATGCTCGCCGGGAAGTTCAAGCTTCTCGTGTACATGGCCGCCGGTGAATCTCGCCTCGGCGCGGCGAAACAGGCGCACCAGCCGATCGGGATACCAGTCGCCGTGACGAATCCAGCGGCCCCGGTAAAAAACGAGGCGCGAGACTTCGTAGCCGTTCGGCGCACTGGGCGAATCGGCGGCGGGACCGGACTTCAGTTTGGCGATGGACTCCGCAAGTTCCGGGGAAAGTTCCTCGTCGGCATCGATGCTCAGCACCCAGGGATGCGTGGCCTGGTCGAGCGCAAAATTTTTCTGACCGACATAGCCCAGCCATTCCTGTCCGACTACTCGCGCGCCGAATTGCGTCGCGATCTCCCGCGTGGTGTCGGCGCTGCCCGAATCGATCACGACGATTTCATCGACGACTGGCGCGATACTCTTGAGGCAGCGGGGCAGGTTGCGCTCTTCGTTGAGCGTGATGACGCAGGCGGATATTTTCATGCCGAAGCAAAAACGGAGCGCGCCCCGTTCACCGAAGGTCCCGTTTGGATTTCAGTAAATCTTCCGCCGCTTCCATCACCATCTCGGGCGCGATGCTTTTCATGCAGGCGAAATCGATGGGGCATTCGCGAAGAAAGCAGGGGCTGCACGGAACGTGATGCCGCAGCACGTGGGAGCGCGGGCCGAGCGGCCCGGTCAGGAGCGGCTCGGTGGAACCGAAGATGGCGACGGTGGGAACGCCGAGCGCGGAGGCGACATGCATGGCGCCGCTGTCGTTGCAGATCACGACGCGGGCGGAGGCCAGCGCCGCCATGAATTCCGCGAGGGAGGTTTTCCCGGCGCGATTCTCGGCCTCGGGTAACTGCCGGGCCAATTCGTCGACCAGCAGCACATCGCCCGCCGCACCGAGCAGGACAATTTTGGCGTGGTGTTTTTCCGCGAAATATTTTGCCGTGGCGAGGAAGCTTTCGATGGGCCAGCGCTTGGCAGGACCGTATTCGGCCCCAGGGCAGATGGCCACAATCGCTTGTCCATCGGTCGAAGAGGAGGCCGGTTCGCGGCGTAACTCCGGCAGCGCGGCGTCCGCCGGACCACCCAGCGCCGTGACGAGATCGAGGTAGTAGAAGCTTTGGTGCAACCGTAGCGGATCTCGCAGCGGGACGGGAACGGACTTGGTCAGGAGTAGTCTGCGACCGCCCCGCAGATAGCCGACGCGTTGAGGAATGCCGGCGAGCCAGGCTTCCGCCGCGACGCGGAGCGAGTTGGGCAGGAGCACGGCCGAGCCGAATTTCCCGGCGCGGAGCAGGCGGGCGGTGTCCAGCAGATTTTTCGGTTTGGCGAGAGGGATGACCCGATCGACGAACGGGCAGGCCTGCCACAGGGCCGCCAGTTTTTCCGGCGCGGCCACGGTGAGGGGATCGTTCACCAGCATTGCCTTCAGGTTGCGCACGGCGGGCAGGGCCATCACGGCATCGCCCAGCCAGTTGGGGCTGCGTACAACCAGGGGTCCGTTGATGCGAAAGGCCGATTCGGTCACATCCTACTTGTAGCGTGCTTCTTCCCGATGCGCACGGATGGAATTTTAAGCGTGATGCGGGTGGAGTTGTTCCACCATGATTTTAAGCGCGCCAAACGAGACGAGATCGACAAACGCATGAGCCACAATGAGCGACCATAAATTCCGCGTCCACCAGTACCATGCGCCATAGATAAGAAAGATGACGCCGACGCCCAGAACGTTAACCGGACCTTGGTAGGTATGATAGGACATGCGCACCAAATCGAGCAGCAGCAAGGCGAAAAGGGGGCCGCGTTTGGCCGCGAATTGGTTGAAGAGATAGCCCGTGCAAATGAGTTCCTCGTAAAAGGCATTGAGGATGACGGCCACGAAGAGCACCGGCCAACTTAAGTTCGAGACATCTGGCTGTTCGTGAGGGGCAAAGGACAACAGAAAGGGAAGAAAATACCGGTATTTCGTTTGCAGGTAGTAGAGGAGTACGATAATGCCGAGAACGGAGCAGGATCGTCCAATCGATGTGGGAAGGTAAAGCAAGATGCCCTGCAGACTGCTCCACCAAGTCGCCTTGATGCGCAAATCGGCTATTTTCCAACCGCGATAATGGAGGAAGGCAAAAAAGACCGCGAGGAACAGACTTTCCCGGGCACAGGCCACAAGCATGTGACGATTGGAGAAAAGCAGGCTCAGAAATCGTTGGCTCGATCCCATCATGGCCGCTTGGATGGACGTGTAGGTAAAGTTGCCGATGAAGATGGCGCCCGCTACGCCAATCTCCCACCAGGGTGCGACCAAATCGGGTCGGAGCCAGGGAGCGCCTTGATTGTCGGGTGCCGATGGGGACGGTTGAGTCGGGGAGCCGGATTCGGTCATGGCGATCATGGAGAAGGATTAGCTGCCGCGTCATTTTCCCGAGCTTTTTCCAACGTTAGCTGCTTGGTCATGGTCACGCACGCCGGAGTCATAATGAGGACGAGGGTTCCAAACGTGGTGAGAACCAGAGCGGTGATCAGTAAGAACGGGCAAACCAACCAAGTTGTGACGAACGAGGCGCGGGCTTCTTCACGAGTTTCCGGCCAAAGGGACCGGAGGTTGCTAAGAAGCATGACCGCCATTAAGAGCGAGAGAGAGCCGACGACGGAAAAGCCCAGGATGATCAAGTTCAGGCCCGATTGACCGGTGGGGTGGAACAAGATCGCCAGGTAGTCCGGGTTTAGCACAGCGATCAGGACAGTGAATCCGCAGAAAATCCACAACGGAATAGCCTCCCAGAGCCAAAAACTGTTCGATAATTTCACGTCCCGAACTCAGCATGGCGAATTTTGTTTGGCAAGCGCTTCGGTCTGCTATGGATAAAGTTCTTTCCACAATGAAAACCCGTTGCGCCTGGTGCACGTCCGATCCGCTCTATATCCGTTATCACGACGAGGAATGGGGCGTGCCGGTCCACGACGATCGCGTACTCTTCGAGATGCTGATCCTGGAGGGGGCGCAGGCCGGGCTGAGCTGGCTGACGATCCTGAAACGACGGGAGGGTTACCGCGAAGCCTTCGACGGGTTCGACGCGGAAACAATCGCGTGCTACGACAAAAAGAAGACCGACGCGCTGATGCTGAATCCCGGCATTATCCGCAACCGGCTCAAAATCGCGGCGACGGTCGATAACGCCCGGGTCTTTCTCGCCGTGCAGAAAGAATGCGGTACGTTCGATCGGTACATCTGGTCGTTTATCGGAGGAAAGCCGAAGCGGAATCGGCGCAAAATCGGCGAGCCGTTGCCCGCGCAGACGCCCGAGGCCGAGGCGATGAGCAAGGACCTGAAAAAGCGGGGCTTTCGTTTTGTCGGGCCGACGATTTGCTATGCGTTCATGCAAGCGGTGGGGATGGTCGACGACCATGCGGCGGAGTGTTTCCGCGCTTGAGCCGACTTGCCCGTGAGCCTAGTCCGTATTATTTCCGCAGAGCGGATGCGTTTGCCCGGCCCACTCCGCGACCGGATTTCCCGCCAGGACATGTTCCCGCAGGATGCGCTCGCAGCGTTCCGGTGTGACCGCGCCGTACCAGACGCCTTCCGGGTAAACGAGCAGCCACGGGCCACCCACGCAGACGCGAAAGCAGCCCGCCTTGGTCCGCATCACGGGCAGCTTTAGCTCGGCGCAGCGGCGCTTGAGGTAATCCCAGACGACCTGGCCTTCCTCCAGCGGAGCGCAATCGGGTCCGAGACAGAGAAACAGGTGTTGCGTCGCCCGGTCAATCCCAGCGGCGGCGAGACCCTCGGCAAGGGTGGGGTATTTGGCAGGCATGGGTCGCTCTTTGTTCTTCCAAAGACCCATTCTGGCAAGCCGATAGGCGGATGCGAACAAGAATATTCCTTTTAAGGCGAAAGCGACGGGACTACCATTTTCGCGGAAAAGGTCTTTATTTTATGAATCCGAAATTTGCCGCCCTTAGTTTTTTCCTCGCCGTCATTTTGATTGGCATCATGGTGGTGTTGCTCTTTTTTACCGCGACGGTCGATACGGGGAACGTCGGTGTGATCACCAATTTCGGTAGTGTCACAGGCCGGGTGCTCGATTCCGGCTGGCACGTCGTCGGTCCGGTCGACCATGTGACCGAGATCAGCGTGAGGACGATTACGACGCAGACGGACGCCTCGTGTTTCTCGAAGGATTTACAGGAGGTCAATATCACGCTCGCGGTGCAGACCCGCATCACGAAGGAGAATGCGACCGATATTTTCAAAAACTACGGTACCGAATACATGAGCCAGGCGATGCCGAAGATTCTCGATTCGCTGAAAGCCGAGACGGCGAAGTACGATGCGTCCGAAATCATCGGCAACCGGGTGCAAATCCGCAACGAGGCCATGAAAGCGGCGCAGGACCGGTTGAGCGGATTTGTCGAAGTGCAGGACTTGTCCATCGTCAACGTGACTTTTTCGCAGGACTATGCGCAGGCGATCGAGGCCAAGCAGGTGGCGCAACAACGGGCGGAGCAGGCGCAATACGAGTTGCAGCAGGCCCAGGTGGAGGCCGAGAAAAAAGTCGCCACGGCGAAGGGCGATGCCGAGGCGATCCAGATCAAGGGCGATGCGCTGGCGAAAAATCCCGCCGTGATCGAACTGGAAATGATCAATAAATGGGACGGCAAGGCTCCCGAGACGCTCGTCTCCAATGGCAGCAGCGGGCCGTCCTCGATCATCCTGCCCATCGAGGCCCCGAAGCACGATTGAGGTTACGCCATGAGGCTGCTCTATCTTCTCGCTGCGCTGATCGTCGTGGCTTTTCTGCTCCTGCTCGTCGTGGGCTTCGAGAATGTCCTGGAGGTCTTTCGCTACCGGGTCACGTTGGTCCTGGTCGTCGGGCCGCTGGTGGGGCTATTTATCTGGAGCCTCTACATGGCGTTCTTTTCCAAGAAGGACCCGAAGGAGCGCAGACTGGGCCTGAAGGACAAGCCCTGAATCCGGGCGACTACTCCCCGTCGTCGCCGATGGAGGCGGTGGGGCAAACGTCCTTGGCCCGTTGCGCGGCATCTTCCTCCTCGGCATTGGTCGGCTGCTTGAAGAAGTAGACCTTGGTTTCGTCGTCGTTGTACTTCAGCAACTGGGGGGCTTCCACCAGGCAGGTTTGACACGGCACGCAGGTGTCGTCGACGTACCATTTGCCGGGCACATTTTCGGGAACTTTGATTGTTTTATCGGCCATATTTTCTCCTTCAGGACTGGGTTGCTTTGCTTCGACTATTTGAATTCCGCGGGCTGGCCGGTCGCTTCGAGCACCGTCAGCCACAGGTCTCCCTGCGGATTGACTTTCCGCCGTCGGACGACGACGACGTCGATGGGGAGGTTGACGTAGTGGCCGTGCCAGCGTCCCACCACCATGTTGGTTTTTCCCGCCATGGCCGCGTGAACCGCGTTCTGGGCCAGGCGCAGGCAAAAAATCGCGTCTTGCGGTCCGGCGGGCACGCTGCGGATGACGTAGCTGGGATCGATGTACTTGATGTTGATTTCCTTCTGGATGGCCTTGAAATGCCCTTCGATCTGCTTCTTCAGAAAGGGGCCGATGTCCCCGAATTTGGCGTTGCCGGAGGCGTCCTTCGCCGTCGGGTCGTTTTGCATGAGATGTTGCCCCGCGCCTTCCGCCACGACGACGACCGCGTGGCTGCGGCCCGAGAGCCGGTTTTCCAGGCACTTGAAGAGGCCGTTTTTTCCGTCGAGATGGAACGGCACCTCCGGAATCAGGACGTAGTTGACGCTGTTTTCGGCCAGGGCCGCGAAGGCCGCGATGAAGCCCGAATCGCGCCCCATCAGCTTCACCAGGCCGACGCCGTTGGGGTAGCCCCTGGCCTCGCTGTGGGCACAGCGCACGGCGCGGACTGCCTCGGCAAAGGCCGTCTCGAAGCCGAAACTCTTGTCCATGTATTCGAGGTCGTTGTCGATCGTCTTCGGAATGCCGATCACGCTGATCTTCAGTCCCCGGGCCGAGACTTCCGCCACAATGTCCTGTGCGCCCCGCAAGGTGCCGTCTCCGCCGATGACGAAGAGAAGGTTGACCTTCAATTCGACCAGCTTATCGACAATTTCCTTCTTCGACTGCGGCCCGCGCGAACTGCCGATGACGGAACCGCCATCGGTATGGAGGTTGCTGACGAAATCGGGCGTCAGGTTGAGGATGGGGTGCCCGTATTTGTCGATGAATCCCTCGTAACCATAGGGGATGCCGTAAATCGTCCGCACGCCGTAGCCGTAGTTGAGGGTCATCACGATGCCGCGGATAACATCGTTCAGGCCGGGACAAAGCCCGCCGCAGGTCACCACGGCGGCAATGGTCCGTCCCGGCTGGAAGAAGATGTGTTCGCGTGGGCCGGAACGCTCGATGGTGATCGGTTCGGTCCCGCTTTCCATGGCCGCTTTGACTTTCTCCAGCGAATAATCGAACAGGACCCGCTGGTCCTCCGAGACAAAATCGGCATTGGCTTCATGACGAAGCTTTTGCAGGGGAGAAAGGAACTCAGCCGGGCCGAGACTGGGGATGTCGAAATCGGTACGGGTGAACTTGGCCATAGGGAGCATCCTGAATAAACGCAGACAGTAAGCACTATTCGTTCCCGATGTTGGCATGTTTTTAAAAGACTTGTCACTCAGGGCCAGTACCTTCCAAGCGTGGATTTTTGTCCGCGCGGCAGGTCAGACGTACCCTTGATTCCTCTTGTTTTTCCTGTCTAAATGCAAAGCGCGGTGAATGACCTCGTCATAAAGTCCACCAGCCCGCCACCTCTCAATATCCGGGAGGTGTGGCCGATACTTTTATTTGCCGTTTTTTGGTTTTTTTCGAGGCATGGGTTAAGAGGGATTCGCTTTTGCATTTAACTCAAATTAAGCGAAAAACAAAAATCCGAAAGGACTCGGAAATTCCAAAGTCCGAGGATTGGGAAACGTTGTGCCAGCGTGCAGCGTGGAAAATAGAAGAAACGATCGCAACACTTCCCGAGGCCATTGGCAAAGAAGCCACTGAAGTGCCTTACCTGTTCCGTGAACGGGCGGAAAAAGAAGCCGTAGGTTTCCGTATGCTCGGAGCCTATCATAATTTCATTCCGGGCAGGATGTCGGAATACAAAGGTCCCATCTTTCTCTACTTAAAAAGCATTGAGGAATCGTGCGCGGAGACGGGAGACGATTTCGAGGAGAAGGTCAATTCCACTTACTTGCATGAGCTGGGCCATCACTTTGGGTGGGATGAATTCGACCTCGCGAAAGTTGGCCTGCCAACAGGGCGGATGCCGGGAGAAGAGTGACCGAGCCGATCGGGCCTCCAGCGCCTTTTGCTCCAAAATTTCCTGGGCCTTGGCCAAAGCGCCGTCGATCTCGCCAACGATATTTTCCCGTCCGAGTCGGTCGAGAAAGGTACCCGTTGTACCCTCAGCCGGTAGCCGCCGCGATGGGATGCGTCCTTCCCGAGCGGCGGTGCCTTCGTTAGACGGTAGTCCTCGCACTCCGTGCGACGGAACCCGAGCGCAGCGAGCCACCCAATCCCTCAAAAATAATCCGCCGGCCCGGCTCTCCTTCCCAAACTTGCCGCCCTCCGCAGAAGTTGGGGCACGCCCTTATCCCCGCAACTCCCTTGCTCAGCCGTCCGCAGCCCCATCGGGTCGATCCCACACCCAAACGCATCGCCAACCCGCTCTCCCCCTGCTACGCTCACGCCCTCACCGGTTACCTCGATGATCCATCGCCTCAAAATCATTGCCCTCAAATACCGGGTCTGGTTAACGCTGCTGGTGCTGGTCCTTGCCGTGGGAACATGGTCGCTCCAAAGGGGTGACCCCTATCTCGACCAAACCATTCCCGTCCCTCCTGATAACCGAAGCTCCGTCGTTTTGGATCAACTCCAGGCCATCGCCCCGGTCATCGGAAAAAAAGTGATCTTCCCTCCCGGCCTCGTCGACTATTTGTCCAAAGAGAAGCTGATTAATTACAACAGTCCCTCGTTCTTCATTCTCAACGACATGATCGCTCGCCAAGGTCATCCTTTTACCATTCGGGACTATCTCAACCGAAGTCGGGAGGTTGCGGGTCTCAACTGGAAATATGACACCACACAAGACGCCATCGTCTTTGATTTTATCTGGCACCAGCCTCTTTCCCGTCCGGCGCGGGAGTTGGTTGATGAGCTTGGGTCGTTGTCTCCTCTTCCTTTGAGGGATTTGGAGGACAGTTCCCTCTTCAATCCCGCCTCATGGCACTGGAATCTCAAGCTGGAACCAAGCCGCGAAGGGACTCCTTTTGTCCGGACCCTTGATCCTTCTCGCATAGCGCTGAATGCGTTGATGAGCGAACCCGAAAATTTCCCCCACGCCTGGAAGGTCCGCTTGTATGACGGGTGCTGCAATATGTTATCCTTGGCTGGTACGGTCTTATTCGGCGATACCGTTTACGCTCATCTTCTAAAGGATACCGAAGGCCGGGAACATCTCCTCGTTCTTAATTTTCACCAGTCACTATCGACTCCTGGACCCGCCCCCACCTTCGCCTACTATCTCTTTTCCTCCGATGGAAAATGGGAGGATGGAGGCTTGTTCGAAGCGGGTAGATGGCCGCTACCGACGATGGGATTCGATTCCAAAACAAGCCGGGTGGCCATCGGGATCGTCCGCGGCGGCGACACCTATGACGATTATCTTCAGGTCGAGAACGGCAAGCTCACCGCCGACCTTTGGAAAAACGGCACCCCCCATGCCTGGCGCGACGATGTCGACGTATCTCTCCTGCGCCATCTCGGCGATTGACTCGGAACATCCTCTTTTCTCCTTCCCTTGCCGCTTACCGCCGCTTTATAAAAGCCTTGCTCCATGCACATATATATACATCGCGACGGACGGCAACTCGGACCCTACTCCGTCGACGATGCCAAACGCTCCCTCGCCTCGGGCGACCTGAGGCCCGAGGACCTGGCTTGGCACGAAGGGGCCGCGGATTGGCAACCCCTCGCTCAAGTCCTAACCTTTTCCCCGGAAGCTCCGCCCACGCCGGTTGCCGCTCCGGCCCCGGCGGTTGCACCCGCTGCCAATCGGGACTGGATTCCGCCGCGTCGCAGCACGGCACCCGCGTCGCTCGGAGTCACGATTGTACCCGGCTACCGCACGGAAGCCGATATTGTCGGTAACGCCCTCGAACGCCCGAACCCGCCTGCCTCGACCGCTGTCCCGGGCAACGTCATGGGCCCCGCGCGCAAACGCTCCCGTTCCAACGCGATGTCGAGCCCCCTGCGCTCGATCGGCGCTCGCAATATGACCATCGGCGGACTGATCTGCGTCGTCGGCCTTGGCGTTACCGTTTTCTCCTATCTGGCGGCCGCTGAAAGCCCCGGCGGCGGGACTTACTTCGTTGCCTGGGGCGCTGTCGTCTTCGGCGGCATCCAGTTCATTCGGGGCGCCATTCAGTTCGGCAAGGCATAATTCCAATTCGCACCTCATGGCGCCTTGGGTAAGGCGTCATGAGAAGCACTGGAGGGCGAGCCGCCTGCCGAGCCGCCCGAGCGCAGCGAGCCGAAACGTACCCTTTCCATCATCCGTCATCCTGTGACGCGAATGCGCCTGGCGATTTTTGTCTTGATCACGAACACCTGACCAAAGGCGTCACGAGGAGCGGTGGTGCAGTCAGCCGTCGCACCTCAGTGGTAGCCGCGCGATGGGACGAGTCCCTCCCGAGCGGCGGTCTCCGATCGCCGTCGTACCTGGGGAGTGTCAGCCTCCGGCCCGACCCATTCTCCGTCGGTAGCCGTCGCACTCCGGGCGACGGAACCCGAGCGCAGCGAGCCCTCACCTCCTCAAATCAACCACCCGTCATCCTGAGCGAAGTCGAAGGATCAGTTCCGCCTGCCTTTTGCTCCTCAATACCCCGCTGCTTGCGGCAGGGTTCTTAATTCCTGCCCAAAACTCCTCCCGCCTTCCCCTTCCTGATTTCATGTCTTCATGTTTTCCTGTTCAAATTTCCTCCCTCGCAGATCGGCCCCACCGCCTCTCAAGCCGCTTAAACCCACCCAAAACTCCCTCCGGCAATCTCGTTAATTTGGCCAATTCCGTAATCCCGTTAATCCCGTCAAAAATTCGCTTCCCCACCTCTGTCTTCCCCTGATCAACTCGAGAGCGATTTGGAATAAACCGGGCCATGCTCCCAACTGTTCCTCTGCCTTTGCCTGAAAGCTTTCGGGCGGGTTCCAAATCTCGTGCAGCGGTTTTCCTTGTCGTTCAGCCGGTACCCAACGCCGTGAACCGACTCGATGTAGCGCGCGGCCGTACCTAACTTGATTCGAATCCGCCGGATATGCGTATTCACCGTGCTTATCGTCGTGGTGTTGTTCCGTCCCAGGACCTTCTCGAGAATCGTTTCACGGTTCAGGACCCGCCCGGAATACTCCATCAGCAGCGCCACGATTCCGAATTCGATCTTCGTCAGGTAGACTAATCGATTCTCGATCGCGACTTCATGCCCGATCGGGTCGAGCATCAGCTCCCCCAGGGTCATCTTGTGCTGGATCGCTGCGTTGTCGCCGTTTCTTTGCAGGGAGTTCCTGATTCGCAGGATGACTTCCCGCGGGCTGAAAGGCTTCGCGATATAATCGTCTGCTCCCAACTCGAATCCGAGAATCCGCTCCGCCTCGCTCGCCTGGGCCGAGAGCATGAGGATCGGGATCTGGCGCGTGGAAATCCCGTCCTTGAGCCGACGGCACACCTCGAAGCCCGAAATCTCCGGCAGGCTTGGGTCGAGGACGATTAACGAGGGGTTCTCGGTCGCTACTTTTGCCAGACCCGAAAAACTGTCCCGGGCGATCGTCACCTGGAACCCGGCGGCTCGCAGGTTACTCCCGAGCAGGTCGATGACGTCGTTTTCGCTGTCGATCAGAAGTATCTTGTGTCGCATATGGTATGGGTATGGGGTTGCCAAATTCGCCGTTCCCTTGCAGTGCTATCGATAGAGGTCCTCTATCTCGAAGTTGAAGTACTCATCCTCGGTCTCGAAGATCGCATCGGCTGGTAAGGTCCCTGAGGGGGATTTCCGGTCGTCGTTTGCGGCGTTGGTATACGCTGTTCGGTACGAAGGTGAGTGGGTTTCGACCGCCAAAGGTTGACGATCGGTTTCTACGGTTTGTGATTTGGAGAGGGGAAAGGCTGTTACAAAAAGGTTCATTCGAAATCGTGATTTGTCGATTGGTTGAGCCGATTCGTGACCTTGGCTCTTTGGGGGAGTCGAGCCCGATTTGCGGTAAATCGCCGCAAACCAACAAGTGGCCAGCCGCTTTAAAAGCGGGCTTGGTTGGTGGGCGGGTTTCCCTTCGGAGCGGAACGGCCCTCTTGTTACCGAATTGTCCAATGCGCCCGGAAATAAAACCATAGAAAGTCAGTAGATATACTATGGAAAGCGTCGAGTCAATCTGGAATTTAGGATTTCAGGCGAAACGCCCATTGGCAGTCGAAAAAGTCATTCCATTGTCATGAAATTGTCACATTCCGCTTTGATTTTTTGTAAAAATTAAGTATCCTACTTCCGGAGGTTTTTTCATTTCTCCTCCTTCTGGCCGGGTGGTGGCTCTTTGGTTTGGGGCCACTGCCCGGTCTTATCTCGCCCCTCACTGGCTCAAATTTAAGCAGAGCCAATTTCGTCTAATAGCCTATACCCGAGCTTGCTTTTTACGGAACGTCATTAAAAAGACGCGCGTTCGTAACCAAAACGTAACATATGTGTTGCAAAGCCGGTTGGAGTGAAGTATCTAAAACCATGCTCATTCTGGTTGGAATCTTCTTCCTGGTCATTCCGACTTTTAGTCTCGCGCTTGTCTTGCTCACAGCCTATTTCAAAGCCGACACCCAGACGGATGGACCTAAACCCGGACGACCGTTGCCTTGAGCGCTGCCATGGTCAAACGTTCCGCCATCGTTCTCTCATGGCTGGTTCGCTTATTTGATCCACCCCCACTTGCTTCGATGGGGATCGTGCGGAAAGTCGCTCGTACCTTCTACGTTTCTTTGACGATACTTGTGGTCTGTCTTTTAACCGCCTTGGCTTTGGCGTCGGGAATTTATTTCTTTGAGCAAGCCCATGCCGCCCTCAGTGCCATTCCCCACCTGGCGGCAGGCCTCGAAATCGTCCTTCTCGGCCTCTTGGTAAACTGTTTTTGTGTCGTCGTTCTCTCTCAAGTCGCAAAGGCACAAAAGTCAACACCGCAACGCCCTCTCTTTGAACGTCTTCCACTCAATGGCCAGTCTGACCTAATTTAATAGCACATATAGGCCATTTTCAACCCTGTCGGGCTTCGGTCCTGAACTCCGCCACGTGCCGGACGAACTCCTCGGCCCGGGCACGCAGGGCCTGGTCGTCGCCCGCCTCGTACAGCCCCCCCCCAATCAGCAGGATGACCTCCCTCCCATAGAAGGACAGGACGTCTCCGACCTGATGGTACTTGATGCCCCCGGCGGGCATGGGCAAGGTCGGCGCCAAGCCGGGGATGGCTGGCCGGGTCAGGGCCTCGGCCAAGCGACCGCAGGTCTCGCGGCTATAGGAGAAGCGCCCCCCGAAGTTGGCGAAGATGGTCGCGTCCGAGCCGTAGAGCGGGAACAGCTTCCCGTAGAGGCATTCCGGCAGGATGCGGGTCGCGCCGCCGAAGCTGGGATGGCCGATGACCGGCACCTTGGCATGGCGCGCCACGATCTCCGCCAAGAGGGGAAAACCCAGCAGCATCGGGGCGACCATGACCGCCCCGACGCCTTCGTCCTGCGCGAACTTGAGTTGCTCCAGCACAACGGTGGGGGTGCCGGTGAGATTGGGCACATAGATCGAGCGGCGACCGGTGGCGGCATTGGCTTCGAGCACCGCTTTCTGGCAGGCGCGGACACGGTCGGCAAAGGGATGGAAGCGGTGGTTGGCCAGGCCGTGATCGTCCTTGATGATGTCGACCCCGGCCCGGGCAAAGAGGCCGCACAGAAAGGCGAGGCGTTCGGTGCTCAGGCCGATGGGCTTGAGCGCGGTGCTGGTGAGGGCGCGGTCGGTGACTCCGAGGATTTGGCGCAGGCCGGCGGCACCGAATTTCGCGCCGGGCAGGGCGTGGCTGCGACCGGGCCACTCGTCCGGCAGTTGCAAATCGGCGAGGACGACATGCTCCTGGATGGAGGAGTTGCCAAAGAGGACGTTGAGGAACTGGGCAGGATCGTCCGCGGTGGCGATGATGGGGAAGTCGATGACGACGCGATGGTTGGTCGCCTCGAGAGGATCGACCGAGACGAGACGCCCGACGATGTTTTCGAGGACGAAGGGATCGCGCAGAGCGGCGCGCGGAAGTTCGACCGTTTGTTCCAGCAGGAGCGACTCGACCCGCGCATGGAGATCGGAAGGGTTGGAGGCGGAGACACGATAGGTGACGCGCAAGGCGGGCCAGGGAGTGGAGGAGGTCATAGGAGAGTTGTGAGTAAAGCCATCTTGCCGACGCGGCGCAACGGGAAAGCCGGACAGCCTCTGGGCCGACTTTGGTTATTGCTCATCCCGATGAAGGTGGCATACTGGCCGATTGCCATGCCGTCACGTCCCGTTTCACGTTCCGCTTCGCGCTCCGGCACCGAGAGTCCGACCCTGACCCGTCTTTTCCAGGCTCGGAGCGAGTGGGATCGATTGTACCAGCTCAGCAACCTCCTCAAAGAAGCGCAGATCGACCTGCCGGACTTTTTCGATTCCTCGATCGGTTCGACCATTTGCCGAGAGGCGAACACGGAGAAGCTCGCCTGGCGACTGGCGCGCGAAATCTTCCGGCGCAACAACGGGAAAATTCCCGCTTCGTTGCAGCCGTACCTGGACCGCCCGGAATTCGAGCAACAGGAGCGGGACGAGGAGGGCGAGTCGTTCCGGCGCGAATTGCTGGAATGGCTTACGGAGACGACGGAGGAGACTTCCGCCCATCCGCGCCGGGAATTGCGGATCGTTTGGAAAATCGAGACGGGGTTCGATCCGCTCGAGTCGCGGATCCAGATCGACCTGCGGGTGAATTCGCCGAAGTTGAAAGAGGGATCGCGCAATTTTTTCCAAGTGCGCGGACTGTGCAACGAAGCAGCGAACCGTCCCGAGCTATTTACGACCGAGGACCAGGTGCTGCTCCGTTGGCTGAGCGATTTTCTCCCGCTTTTACTGACGGACAAGAACCGCGTTTTGAGTCCGTTTCTCAACGACAATCGCAGCCTGCTGACGTGGCTGACGCAGTGGGGCACGAGCGGACGGTGCCATTGGGAGGAAGGCGCGCCGGTCGAGTTCAGTCCGCTGAGCGCGAGGATTGTGCCGCAGCTTCATGCGAGCGAAGAGGGAGCGAACGGTCGTTCCGGGGCGGGGGGACTCGATCTCGATTTCGAGATTGTCACGGCAGCCGGCTTGCGCGAGCCAATCGAGAACGCGCGGGTCTTTCTGGCACCGAAGGGAGATCACTCTCGGCCGGAGTTGGAACTGGTTTGCGTGCGGCACTGCTTTTATCGGCTGACGGAGCGACCGCCCCGTTCGTTGATGGCGCTGGCGTTGAAGCGCGGGGTGAGTCAGGTCGATGTCACCGCTGCGGGAACGTTGCTGCCGCCGCTGTTGCGCCGGTATCCGCATCTGCAGCAACAGGTGAAAGTTCACTTGCGGCAGGTCCCGTCGCAAATCAAATTTTACTTTCATCTCGATGAGGACGACGCGCTGCAGATTCGCCTGGTGGCCGTGGCGCGCGAGGGGAGCCTGCAATGGGAATGGTCCGACGATGGGTGGACCAAGACGCAGGCCCGACATGCGGAACTGACGGGTGGAAGCCAGGACGCCTATGTGCATATTCCGCCGCCTGAGATTGTGGTGAACGATGCCGCCGCGCAGGCGCAGAACGGCGAAGCGCGCGGATCCGGGCACGATGTGGAAATTTGGGACGACGTTCCGGCGGAGGCCGACACAGCCCCCTCTTTGACATGGCTGCGGAGCTTCGAGGTCGAGCGCGGCGAGCTGTGCGGTCGGCCCGACAACTCGGGCTGGTGGGTCATTCTCCAGGCCGCGCGCATTCCGGCGCTGCTCCAGCATTGGAAGGACCGCTCGGTCGCGTGGCAGTATTTCGCGAACCGCCGTTTTCAACATCTCATCAGCGGCAAGCGCCGCCGTTTCCCGAAGCTGAAGATTCAATCGACCGGGATCGATTGGTTCAGCGTAAAGGCGGAATGGGAAGACGAAACGCTGGCGTTGACGGAGGCGGACTGGGCCCGGTTGCACCAAAACGACGATCCATACGTCAAGCTCTCGAACGGGACATGGATGGAGCGGGAGGAAGCGACGGCGATGGCGGAGGCGGTGAACGCGCTGGCGGAAATCGGGGTGCAGGTCGGCGCGGGCGAACAGCAGGTCGGCGCCTGGCAGATGTCGGGCGCGCAGCAGAATGCCTGGAAAAAACTGGAGAACCTGGTCGACGGGGAAAGCGGGAACGTCGTCCAGCAGCTTCGGCAGGCGGTGATCGATTTCAAGGGGCTACCGGAAATTCCCGAGCCGAAAGGCCTTCGAGCCGAGCTGCGTCCGTACCAGAAGACGGGGCTGCATTTCCTGGTCTACGCTTCGCGGTTCAAGCTGGGGGCGTTGCTGGCCGACGACATGGGTCTGGGCAAAACGGTGCAGGCGCTGGCATGGCTGCAGCATTTGCGCGAGACAATCGGGCCCGCGCCGAGCCTGGTGATTTGCCCGGCGAGCGTGGTCTTCAACTGGCAGCGGGAAGCGGAGCAATTTACGCCCGGGAAAAAAGTGTTGCTGCTTACGGCGGGCGAACATCGTCACAGCCTGCGCCAGGAAATTCCGCAGCACGATCTGGTCGTGACCAACTACGCGCTGCTGCGTCGCGACCTGGCCGCGCTGCAAAAATTTTCGTTCCGTGCGATCATTCTCGACGAAGCGCAGAACATCAAAAATCCCGAGTCGATGGTGGCCCGGGCGGCCAAGGCACTGAAGGCGGAGCACAAGCTGGCGCTGACGGGCACGCCGCTGGAGAACCGGTTGCTCGATCTCTGGAGCATCATGGAATTCGTCCATCCCGGCTATCTGCCGGAGCGGGGCAAATTCCTGGAGCAGTACGACCGGGGCGCTTCCCAGCCCGCGCGCGCGCTCCTTTCGAGTCGCATGAGGCCGGTGATGCTTCGCCGCTTGAAGAAGCAAGTGGCGCAGGACCTGCCGGACCGGATCGAGGAACGGCTCGATTGCGAACTGACCGAGGGGCAGCGCAAATTCTATCTCGCCGAACTGCAACGGAGCCGCCAGACCCTTTCCACGCTGGAGGCACCGGCGGGACAATCGCGGATGCATGTGCTGGCGGCGTTGACGCGACTGCGCCAGATTTGCTGCCATCCCTCGCTGGCCGGAGGGAAAAAAGGACTCGGCTCGGGCAAGACGACCGCGCTTTTCGATGTGCTGGAACCGCTCTATGCGGGTGGACACAAGGTGCTGGTCTTTTCGCAGTTCGTGGAGATGCTGAAGATTCTCAAGACCGAGTTGGAAGAAAAGGGACGGCCCCACTTCATGCTGACGGGGCAGACGACGCAGCGGGGCGAGGTGGTGCAGGCGTTCCACGATTGCAAGGAACCGGCGGTGTTTTTGCTTTCGCTCAAGGCAGCGGGAACCGGGCTTAATCTGACCTCTGCGAGCTATGTGGTGCTGTACGATCCGTGGTGGAACCCGGCGGTGGAGGCGCAGGCGATCGACCGGACGCACCGGATCGGGCAGGACCGGACGGTTATTGCGTACCGACTGGTGACGCGCGGCACGGTGGAGGAAAAAATCTGGCGGTTGCAACAGAGCAAGGCGCAACTGGCACAGGACATTCTGGGCGAGGAAGGCTTCACCGGCAGTCTGACCAAGACCGATTTCGATTATCTGCTGGAAGATACGTCGGAGGAGTTGGAACCGGCACCCGAGTCCTGATACGCTTTCGTCCCATGGCGCTGTCCCGTTTCATCTCGCTGGAAGGCGGCGAAGCCGTCGGCAAATCGACGCAGATCACGCGTCTGGCGGAGCGTCTGACCAAGCTCGGGCACAAGACGATCGTGACGCGCGAACCGGGCGGAACGCCGCTGGGGGAATCGATCCGGCATCTGCTCAAACACGCGCCGGAGGGGAGGGGAATGACGCCGGAAGCGGAACTGCTTCTTTTTCTGGCCAGTCGCGCGGAATTGGTGCGCAAGGTCATCATGCCCGCGCTGGACCAGGGCACATGGGTCCTGAGCGACCGCTTTCTCGATTCGACCACGGTATACCAGGGCGCGGGGCGGCAGTTGCCGGTGGAGATGGTGCAACTCGTGAATGCGTTTGCGGTCGGAGGCTATCTGCCCGGACTGACGCTGGTGCTCGATCTCGAACCGAAGGAAGCGCGGCGACGCCAGTTAAAACGGACGAAGCCCGCCGGGGAGGGGAATTTCGACCGGATGGAAGCGGAGCCGACCGATTTCTTCGACCGGGTGCGGCAGGGGTATCTCGACCTGGCCAAGACGCAGCCGCAGCGGGTGAAAATCGTCCCGGCGGCGGGGAGTATCGAGAAAACGGCGGACGCGGTGTGGAAGGAAGTGGCGGGGGTTTTTAGTCTTTGAGGTCGAAAGTCGAGGCGAGCGTCGTGTCTTCATTTGCATACGTGGCAACCGGACAAAAGAGAAACCTTTGCCGGCAACGACCTTGGAGGATGAAGTACAGGTTTCCGTTACGGGGACGCCCGATTGCAGGCATGATGGTGACCCAAATTAGGCTGGGGGTTGAGCCTCCGCATCGGGGTGATGCAAGTCGGTGCCGTAGAGTTTCGAGTTGAGGGTCAGGTCCTTGAGGATGGTGAAGAGGTAGATCTTACCGGGATGGAGGTCGCGGTACTTGGTGACTTCGCGTTCGTCGATGACGCGGAAGCCGTAGCGGGCGAACATGCGGTTGCCGCGGCGGGATTCGTAGGCGACGACTTGCGCGTAGACCTGCTTTTCGCCCGCCTTGACGAGGTAATCGAGGAAGATGTCGACCAGTTCGCGAGTCGCGCCGACGCTGCGGGCCTCGGGGCGGATGTTGAAGTGAAAATGGGGGATGTCGGGTGGGGTGAAGGGGTTTTCCTTGCGGGCCTGGGTGAGAATCCAGCGGACATAACGGCGGCTGGCGGCGTGGTAGGGACGGGTGAAGTAGCGCCAGAGGCCGCGTGCGACCAGGCTGGGGATGAGGCGGGCCTCGTAACGTGCTTTGCGTTTGGGAAAGCGGGAGCCCATGAGATAGCCCTTCACGACGCCGTCGAGTTCACAGACGAAGGTCGATTCCGGCTCGGCGTCGGTGTAGTAGTTGGTGAGGTAATCGGCGAAGAGTTCGCGGTCCTCGAAAACAGGGTCGATGGGTCGACCGAGAAATCCGGTGTCGGCGCAGATGGCGCGTAGGGTATCGCGGTCACCTGGCCGGTAAGGGCGGATGAGGCGATTTTCTTTGGCGGGGAGGGGAGTGGTTTCCATCGCGCGGAGCGGGCGCGTCAGGCGGGGGAGAAGACTCCGTCCGGCAGCGGACTTTTGGCGACTTCATTCACGGCCTGGGCAATGGCGCGTTGGAGCAGCTCGCTGCGGACGAGGCTGGTGTCGTTGACGAGGAGGATGGAGACGATGTCCTCGGCCTGGAGGAGCTCGGGAGGGACGCGCAGGAAGACGCGATAGACGAGGAGCTGGCCGAGGGCGGTGTTGCCGACGAGGGAGGTGATGTAATCGACCACGGCGCTGAGGCGCATCGGGCCGCGTGGAGGCGGTGGCGGCGAGGCAGGGACAGGTGCGGCCTCCACGCTTTTCGGCAGGGCGGGTGGCGCGGTGACGGGGCTGGGCTCGTGCAGGATGACGGCGGGGGGGATGGTGGCGCCGATGGCGGAGACATCGGGAGCACCGGCGCGTTTCAGGTATTGATCGAGCGTGATGGGTTGTTCCTCGATCCATTCGTGACCCAGGAATTTTTCGGTGAGCGGCAGGGCCTCGGCGAAGGAGACATCCGCGCTGAGCGCGACTTCGGCCAATGTGCGCTGGCCATCGAAGGCGAGGAGGAGTTTCCACTGCGGGGCGTGGAGGCGGATCGAGCGGGCCTCGTTTTCGTAGGTGGCGGTGCGTTTGAAGATTTCGGTGCCGGTCATGGGGTGGCTTCTAGGTGGTTTCAGGGGAGGAAAGACCAAGAACGAGGTAGGCGTGTTCCTTGCGCCACTGGAGGGGGAGAACGAAGACGGCGGGAGGCATCTCGATGGGATCGTCGGGCACGGTGCTGAAGACGCGGGGATCGGAAACCAGGAGGCCGGGGCCGAAACGCTTGTGCACGCTTTGGGCGATGGTCTCGGAAATTTCGTCCATCAATTCCCGACCGTTTTCTTCCGTGAACCGACCGCGAGTGTGACGCGCGGCGTGAAGGTGTTGCAGGAAGGCCTGCGAAGCGGTGAGGTAAACGAATCCCTCGGCCTGGCCCTTGAGATGGATCAAACCGGTGCAGGCGGAGAAGACGAGGGACTGAAATTCAATCGTGGGATCGCGCAGAACGATTTCGTTGCCCGTGATTTTACGAAGATGAGCCAGGGTGACGTCGATGAAAAAGTAGATGTCTCGTTCGTGCAGCGGCATAAACTGCGAGGTAGACTATCTTAAATCAGTGAGTAATGGGAAGCGTCTTATCGGCCTTAATCAAATCGATGGTAAAGGTGCCGTAGCGGAAGTCGAGTTCGGCATGGACGGGGAGGTGGCGGGCATCGTCGGTCATCCAGAGCATGAGGCCACCCCGGTGATGCGTCCCCTTGCCCGGCAGAGCGGAAATCCGCAGGAGGGGCTGGGACGGCCAGCTGCCGAAAGCCTGGGTCACACGCTCCAGGCACTCGACATTGCCCTGCTTCTCCGAGTTGCTCTCATAG
The DNA here is from genome assembly GCA_903970335.1 of Bacteroidota bacterium. Taxonomy (GTDB): domain Bacteria; phylum Verrucomicrobiota; class Verrucomicrobiia; order Methylacidiphilales; family UBA1321; genus JABDGH01. Next base: position 21,119 of record CAJCII010000210.1, read on the forward strand.
ACGAAGAGGGTCCGTTTATCGCCCGGCTTCCAAGCTCCGGTGCGGATGTGGTAGAGCATCGCGCCGACGTCGTCGACGGAGTCCTCGGCGATGGGGAAGACATGGGTCTTGGCCAGAAGCCACTCCTGTCGGGTGCCATGGTGGAGGGTGTAATCGATGTAGGTCTGCTCCTTGATGGTGCGGCTGGGTTCGAAGCGGTATTCTCCGTATTCGATCGAGCGCCAGGAGCTCTTGTCCAGAATCGACCAAAAATAGCCGGTGAAGGGGTAGACCTCGTCGATCATGCCGCGGGAAGCGAGTTTGAGGTCGAATTGCCAGTGATCGGTGACTTTCTTGGCGAGAAACGTACCCTGCGCGGCGTCGAGTCCGGCCATGGAAATCCGGTAGGTCAGCGTCTCGCCGTCGGTCCAGGGGAGCTTGGTGAAATCGACCGGGGGTGAGGAGAAGGGCACGACGGGGTCCGCGGCTGGCGTATCGGCCTGGGCCGACGACGGGAGCAGCGCCACGAGAGCGACAAGCAGGCTGACGATAAGACCGGAGCGCATGAGGTGAGAGGGATGCCGGCGGGGGCTAGCGTTGGTCCCGCTTGAGGAGATTGGTCCGGGCTTGTTCCAGGGTGGCGCGCTCGCGGGCATCGAGGCTGCCGACGCCGTGCTTGGAGATTTTTTCCAGGATGGCGTCGATCGACTCGGTGGCTTTCCTTTCCTGGACGATCTTGAAATTCCGTTCCCGGGCCAGTCGCTCCGTCCGGCGTTCTTCGAGCCAGTCGGTGAGCCAGGTCATGCCGCGTCCGGCACCGATGAGTCGCATCCCGCCATAGCCGATGGCGGCGTCGCACCAGAGGCCGCCGAGGCCGATTAGATCATGATAGGCGACATAGGCTACGCTCAACGCCGCGAGTAAGACATAGACCCACCATTTGGCGGTCAAGTTGACGAACCAGATATTGATCTGAACGCCCGGGTAGATGGTGGCGAAGGCGACAAAGACGCCGAAGATGGTGCCGTATCCGCCCAGGTAGGGTTCCTGGGGCCAGACCAAGCCCACGAAGCAAAACAGGATGGATGGAATAATCACCAGCGCGATGTAGAGCTGGGCGTAAACTTTGCGCCCGACAAATTCCTCGACCTGCCGGCCGAAGTTAAAAAGAAAGCCCATCGCGAAAATGAAAGCGAGGGCGTTCGGGGGAGTTGGCTCAAAAGTGATGTAGGTGACCAGTCGCCAGATTTCGCCATGGAGCGCCCGATAGCCGCTTAGACTGATCCAGTCGATGACGCCGAGGCCGAGAACCGAAACGGCCAGGGCGGTGGCCACGAACCCGAGGATATTCAGGAAGACGACCAGGGTGTTGACGTAGACCGGATAGCCCTGGAGCCAGAACAGGGGGCGGTAATCTTCTGATCTTTCGTAAAGCATGGCGACGGGTGACCTGTCCGAAGATTAAGCCTGCACGGGGTGGCTGTCCAGAGGCTGTCGAAAATTAGGGCTTAACCGGACACGATTTGCCTTCGGGAGTCGGCACCAGTTCAGGCCGCAGCAACGGGAACAGGCGCGTCGAACCACTTGCCGTTTTCCTTGATCAGGTCGACCAGCCGCTCGACGGCTTCGGCCTCGGGGATGTTGAATTTGACCGGGGTCTTGCCGATGTAGAGGTTGACCTTGCCGGGAGCGCCGCCGACGTAGCCGAAATCGGCGTCGGCCATCTCGCCGGGGCCGTTGACGATGCAGCCCATGATGGCGATCTTGACGCCTTTGAGGTGGTTGGTCGATTCGCGGATTTTAGCGGTGGTAGTCTGGAGATTGAAGAGGGTGCGTCCGCAGGAGGGGCAGGCGACGTAATCGGTCTTAAAGATACGGTTGCCGACCGACTGGAGGATATTGAAGGCGAGGCGGACGCTGGCACCGGGGAAGGGCTCGCCGCGGACGAGGATGGCATCGCCGATACCGTCGCAAAGCAAGGCCCCGAGGTTCGAAGCGGCGCCGAGCATGGTGTCGAGGACGTCGGTCTTCGTGCCGGGCTCGGGCGGGTGGAAGGTGTCCTTGAGGAGGATCGGATGCTTGGCGGGAATCTGAGCGGCGAGATAGCGGAACGCCACGATGGGCGAGAGGGTACAGCCGTCCTTGATGGTGACGATGTGCGCGGCGTGGGCCGAGGCGAGAAAATCGAGGGCCTTGGCATCGCGTGGATCGACCTCGACGATGGACTCCTTTTCGACGACGAAATCGGGGAAAAGGTCGCCGAGTTGCGCACGCTTGTGCTCGATGGCCTGATAGGTGTGGAGGGTGGCGGCGACGCGGGTGGAGAGGGCCGGTCCGCCGATGGTTCCGTCGCCAGCGGCGATGTTTTCCGAGGCGCGGCGGGCGAAAACGAACGGGTCGAAGCTGAGCGGCGGTTGCTGGGGCGGGAGTTCGTCCTTGGCGTGATGGGCGGTGAGAGCGACGAGGGCGCGGGCGACCGGGATTTCATGCACGCTGTCCTCGGTCAAGGAGACGCGGATGGTGTCGCCGATG
>CAJCII010000211.1 GCA_903970335.1 Bacteroidota bacterium
TGTGACCGGTACGCCTACTCCAGTCTCCACGATCCCGGGAACCGCCTCGACGCCGACAGATTTCACGGTGACCGGATCCAACTTGACGGCCAACATTTCCCTCACCGCTCCCACGGGTTTCGAGCTTTCGACGACGGTGAATTCCGGTTATTCCAGCAGCCTCACGCTGACCGAAAGTGGCGGCACGGTGGCGGCAACGACCGTCTATGTGCGCCTGGCGGCGGCAGATACGTCGGGTACCTACTCCGGCAATGTCAGCCTTTCCAGCGGCACCAACGCTGCCACCGAGGCGCTTCCCACGTGCTCCGTGGTGACGCCGTTTACCCAGGGCAACCTGGCCGTCGAGCAATTGGCCGCCAACGCCACCTCATCGACCTTCTCGATCATTGAGTTAAATTCTTCGACCGCCAGCCAAGCGGCGCCCGTCAATACCTACTTCATTCCCGCGACGGTAAGCAGCAACTCCCTGCGCCAAAGCAACGCCGGTACCACGGGCCGTTTATCGAGCAGCAACGACGGAACTTTGTTGGGCTTTAGCGGCTTCGTGGACCCGACCGGAACCAGCGACGAAACCACCATCTTGACGCGCGCCGCCGCGTCGTTAAGTAACGGTTATCAATACACGGTGGAACCGTCTTACACGGGGGTTTCCGCGAATCAGACCCGCGGCGCCACCTACAACAATGGCACGTGGTATATCGCGGACAAAGGTGGTGTTTATCTGAACGGGGGCACGTCGCCGGCGAGCGCGACCAATGTTCGACCGATCAAGAGTTTTGGCGGAACGGTTTACGCTCTCACCCAGAATGCCTCTACCCCACCGGCGGTTATTGTCTCGGTGTCGGCCAATGGAACGACCCTGACCAGCTTGCCGGGCCTGCCGGCCGATAACAGCGCAACCGACTTCTATATGCTCTCGTCCGGGGTCAACGGCAGTGCGTTCGATATCCTCTACGTGCTCGATGGCGCCAACATCACCAAATATTCGTTGGTCGGCGGGATGTGGGTCGCGAATGGCAGCCTCACGGCTCTCGGAGTTACGGGCGACGGCCTCTGCGCGCAAAGCACGGGCAATGGCGCCTACCTCTACCTTTCCACCGGTGCGACCAACACCGTGGTGAGGGTTGCCGATACGGCAGGCTATAATGCCGCTCCCAGCATTAATACGGCCAACAACGTAACGCTCTTTACAGGTTCCGCAGGCTTTTTGAAGGGAGTCGTCTTCGCTCCGCAGGCGACGGCTCTTCCCGATCTGACCATTGCCGCTTCCTCCACCGGCACCTCGACCAGCTTCAGCTACACGCTCACCGTGGCGAATTCCGGCGCGGCCAACGCCACCGGCGTGACCGCGAACTTCACGTTACCCAGCGGTCTGACCTATGTCTCCGCCACGGACAATGGCGGTAATGGCTTCACGCCTTCGTATAGTGGGGGAGTGGTGAGTTTCAGCGGAGGGACGTTGAACGCCAACAGCTCAGACACCATCACGATCAACGTGACCGGTATCGGCGGATCGACGTATGTCGTGGATGCCGGAACTTCTCCCGCCAGCGGGCATGGATCGGCGATCATCAATACCAGCGCGACGACGTCCAGCCCGATTGCCGAATCGAACTCCGGTAACAATGGCTCGGCGGTCTCCGTTAGCACCACGCTTGGGCCACCATCGATCAACGTGACGGGAACGCCCTCGACGCTCAGCACCAGTTTTGGCATCGCCTCGACGCCTACGTCCTTCTCGGTTTCGGCTACGAACCTTTCGACGAATATCGCGGTCACGGCTCCCACGGGTTTCGAGCTTTCGACCTCTTCGGGTTCCGGTTATGCCGGTAGTCTCACGTTGACCGAGACCGGGGGCACGGTTCCGGCCACGACCATCTATGTTCGCCTGGCCGCTTCGACCACCTCGGGTTCCTACTCGGGCAACGTCGCCCTTTCCAGCAGCGGCGCAAGCCCGGTCAACGAGGCGATTCCCTCCAGCACGGTCGCGCCCAGCGCGAACCTGAGCGGTATCGGCTTGAGCGCGGGCAGCCTGACGCAGGCCTTTGCCGCCACGACGACAAACTATACGGAATATGTTTCGAGCGGCGTAACCAGCCTGACCCTGACCCCGATGGCGGACAGTGGGGCCACGGTGACGGTCAATGGCGCGTCCGCAAGCAATCCGGTCGGCTTGAGCACCGGCTCGAACACCATCACGGTCTCCGTTACCGCGAGCGGTGGCAGTCCGACGCAGGCTTACACGATAACGGTCATCCGGGCGGGCGCATTCACGCCGGGTAATCTGGTGGTTTCCACTTACGGAAATATCGCCGTCGCTCCCGTACACTATGACGGGCAGACGACGCTGATCACGCTGGAAGAATTCTCGCCGACGATCGCGACGAACAGCAGTCCGTCGATGGCGGTGGTGCTCCCGTCTGCCGTCGCCGGCAACAATGTTGGAATTACCGGTGAATACGGCTCTTCCTCGGAGGGTACGATCCAGCCTACCGCCGACGGTCTCTACCTGACCATCGGTGGGTACAGCGCGGTACCGGCCCTGGCTTACACCGCCACGGCCACGGCCCAATCGCCCTGCGCGACGGTGCCCCGCGTCGCGGCCCTGATCGATGTCAACAGCAACTGCGACACGAGTTCCGTCTTCAACGATATCTACAACACGAACAATCCGCGGAGCGTTTACTCGCCGGACGACATTAACCTCTATCTCTCCGGCCAGGGTGCGGGCACTGGCGATGAGGGGGGGCTCTATTACACGCAGTACGGAACCAATACCACGACGGGAGGCGCCGCTCCGACCGGAATCTTCAATGGCGAATCCACGCGCACCGTGCAAGCCTATGGGGGAAATCTCTATTATTCTGCCGACCAGAACAGCAGCAAAGGTATCCTGACCGGTATCTTTGAATACACGGGATTGCCGAGCACCTCAGAGTCGACCAATACGGGCACTTCGATCACACCGGCGAATAACGGTCTTACCGGTAACAATCTCGTCAATTACAGCCCGGATGGCTTCTTCTTCGCCAATGCCACCACCCTCTATGTCGCCGATACGGGAGATCCCAAGGCCGGTGGCACCGGTGACGGTGGTATCCAGAAGTGGGTCTACAACGGCTCGCAATGGATCTTGAAATATACTCTGACCACCCCGAATTTCGTGGCTCCCAGCCTGGCGACCACGGCAGCGCATGGCGAAACCGGGTTCGAGTCCCTCGCGGGCAAGGTAGTCGATGGCGTGGCCTACCTCTACGCGGTTTCCTACACGGCAGGCGATGCCGATCCCAACGGCTTGTATGGGGTCACCGACACGGTGTCCGCCACCACGTCAGCGGGGCAGAGTTGCACCGAAATTGCCTCCGCACCCGGTATCCAGGCGTCCGGAACAAACCCCGATTATATTTACAAGGGCGTTTCGTTTGCGCCGGGCGGGTCGCCGGTCAACAGCACGGCGGCGAGCGAGGTCACGAGTACGGGCGCGACCTTGAACGGTTCGATCAATCCTGACGGCACGGACACGCAGGTGTACTTCCAATACGGGACGACCACTGCTTATGGCTCGACAACGGCCACGCAGGACCTTGGCAGCGGTACCAGCGCGGTTCCGTTCGGTATCCAGATTCCGAGCGGCCTCCAGCCGGGAACGACCTATAATTATCGATTGTTGACCGTGGCCAACGGCCTCACCTCGACTTACGCCAACCAGACCTTCACGACCGAGGCATCGCCGGATGTCACCCCAACCGATACGCCGACCATGCCGCTCTGGGCCTTAATTCTCCTTGGCTTGGCGATGCTCGGCGTGACGTCAAACGCGCTCAAGAATAAAAGACCGGACGCTGCCTAAGTCGCTTAGCAAAAGTGGCGGTGCTATCCTCACCCTTCCTTACTTGAGGGGTGAGGATGCCCATGGCCGACTTCACTGACTTTTTTTCGATTTTGGAGGAGATGAATTAGTTTGGCATGACGCCAGCTACCTGCCTACGATTCCGGCACACCCGCTTAAACCAACATCCCTTCCCCACGATGGCGCTCGAATCGTCTATTTCTTCTACCGTTGAAGGGCTCTATGAGCTCAGCTTGCACGGGCGGCTGCATCGGCCGCACTGGGTGGCCCAGCTTTTTGCCTCGCTTTCGCAATTGCATATTTCCATTATTTCCGGACAAGCCACGCAGGCCAAAGGAGGGGAGTGGAAGTCGAAATTCCTGCTCGATTTCTCGGGAAGTTCCTCCGATCCGTACCGTCTCGACTATACCGCGTTTTCCGAGCAGGCTCCCTCGGGAGAACGATCGACCACGCCCAAACTGACTCGCTTTGAACTCATTCGGAGGCCGGATCAGTTGATCGAGGTCCGTCTGGAGGGGCCTGACCAGATTGGCTTCCTGGCGGCGATTTTGGGAAAGGTCTCCGTTCTGGCGTTGTTTCCGGCGATGCTGGAAATCGACACGATCGCCGGGCGGATCAAGGACTGTATTGTGCTGCGGGGGATAGCGGACCGGGGGCCAAGTGAGGCCGCCTTCCAGTCTCTGGACCGGATTTTGCGGAGTTTTATGGTCCCGATCCAGCCGGGAATGAAAAAGTAGGCCGACATTTTGGTAATCTTCAGCCGGGTAATGAATAGGGGCTTAAGTGGCATAGTCGCTGCTTCTTTAGGGGGGTATGGCCTTGATGATATCTCCCACTAGCGCAGGAGCTTATTTCATGATAGGGTCACGGCGGGCGCATGGGGGTCACCCACAAACATGAATGAATCCGCACGGAATAACGCTTGATAAGATTATTCCGCTTTCGTTAGAACGAGTGAAGGCGGCATCTTCTGTGGTCGATGAAATCGACAGGGAGCTTTTTCCATTTTTCGAGGAAGAGGCGCGGTCGGAACTTAAAGCGATCGAGGATGTTCTGCATATTTGGGATGTGGATCCATCACGGGATTCATTGAAAGAATTGGGGCGACAGTTTCATACCTTGAAGGGGGCAGCCAATAGCATCGGTTACATCCGCGTGGGGGCGTTGGCCGGAGGAATCAAGGATCTGCTCGAACAGATCACCCCGGCGCAAGTGCAGGCTCTTCGGCCTCAGATCATTAAAACCAATATTCTGGTGGTTGAGACCATCCGCGCTCTCTTGCAAGAGGCCAAGGCCCCGGAGTATAACCAAGTCAAAAAGGAGCAGATTGTCATGGCCGTCCAGTCGATCCTCCGGTTACAAGAGATGCAAACGAACTTACCAAAGGCAGCATGAACAAGACCCTGCCGATTCTCATTGTCGAAGACGATTTACGGTTGAGCGAGGCGCTGAAGACACACTTGGATTATTCCTTTCCCCAAGTCAGTCCCATGGTGGCGCGGTCCGTGGCCGAGGCCCATGTCTTCATCTACCAGTACGAGTTTTGCGCTTATCTGATCGACCTGGTTTTGCCCGACGGCAATGGCCTTGAGTTTGTGGTCGATTTGCAAACCGTTCTGCCGGATGCTCGTGTACTGGTTATGTCGGGAACGCCTTACGAGGAAATTGAGGCGCAGTTGCAACAACTGGGTTCGGTGCAATTCCTGCAAAAACCGTTCGATCTTCAGTCCCTGGACGAAGTGTTGCGAAGCCTGTTGCCGGAGACCGAGGCCAAGCCCACCTTTCAAGGATCGCTTCGTCAATTACGGCTGGTGGATCTGATCCAAGTCAAGTGCCTGAGTCACGATAGCTGTAAGTTGCATATTACCGGCGCGAACGGAGTCCACGGGGTCATTGTCATTAACGGTGGTTCCATCCTGCACGCGGAGACCGATAACCTGTCCGGTATTCCCGCCTTCAACGAGATGCTTTCCTGGACTGGCGGCGTGTTTTACGAAGAGGAGTTTCGCGGGGGAGTGGAAGTGAACATTGAAGGAAGATGGGAAATGGTGCTGATGGAGGCGGTTCGCCTTTCCGATGAGTGCCATGCCTTGAGGGCCGCTTAATTTCCGAGTGGGGACACGATGAAGATGCTCCCAAAGAACGTCCTGGCGATCGACGATAGCCTGACGCTGCGTAAATTCATCGAGAAATCGCTGGCCCACGAGGATTGTGTGAACCGGCTGTTGCTGGCCTCCGACGCCACAAGCGGACTCGAACTGGCCCGCACTTCGGTGCCCGACTTGATCCTGTGCGATTACACGTTGCCTGACATGCTGGGAGACGAACTTTGCCAACGGTTGTCCGAGCAGGCCGAAACGGCGTCAACTCCCATTATTCTGATGAGCAGCAGCGGGCGCGAAATTGCCGCGCTGGCCGCACGACAAAAAAATATTGTTCGGTTGCTGGTCAAGCCTTTCAGTCGTGAGTTGCTGGTGGCAACCATCTCGTATGTTCTCAGCCACTGGGAGCAGAAAAAGATCGTGGTCCAGACGGCCAGCACGGCTGGCTCCATTCTGATGCGGGGCAGTACGGATGTCTCCCCCATTTGCAACACGCTGCGATTCATTGCGCGAGAGAAGATGAGCGGTGTTTTGCGCGTGGTGGTGAAAAAGGACACGTTGCAGGCTTTTTGTCAGGAGGGGGCCATCCGGGTGGTGACGACGCGCAATGTCGAGTCCTACCTGGAGGGCACTCCCTACCTGACGAATGGTCGGAAAAGCCTGATCTGGAAAAAATGTGAGGATTTGCAGCGTCAAACCCTGTCTCCTTTCTTACTCAATCTCAGTCAAGAGGGTGTTTTACCTGCGCAAACGGCGCGGACCCTGACCGATCTTTACGGACACCGGCTTTTTGCCAAAACGTGGACGGAGCCGTTGGGAGTGAACTATGAGTTCGAGGAAGTGCCGTTGCCCGCTTTTGCCGACGACTGCCTGCCTCCCCGCGAACGGATGAACGACTGGATCCTGGAAAATTTGCGGAATGTCGATGCGGCGGAAGACATTCAAAACATCCTTCAGGATTTGATGGGCGTGCCCGCTTTCACTCCTTCGGGCTACCGCTTGCTCGGTGAAGTCGAGACCAAGCAGGACGAATGGCAGATCCTGAGGCAAATCACGGGGGTCATCTCCTTGAACGAAATCAGCCAGCGTCTGCGTATCCAGCCCGATCTGGTGGCGCGAAAAATCTTTTGTTTTCAGCGTCTGGGTTTTCTCGATTTCTGGCCCTCAAACGTCCTTCAAACCCAAGCTTGATATGTCCAACCCCGCCGACAACAATGCCGACATCATCCAGGAATTTCTCGCGGAAACGCGTGAAAACATGGACATGATGGAGCGTGATTTGGTCACCTGGGAAAAGCAACCGGGAGACCGGGAGATGCTCGACCGCATTTTTCGTGCGATTCACACCCTGAAGGGGACCTGCGGCTTTCTCAGCTTTCCGAAGTTGGAGTTGGTTGCGCATCAGGCGGAGAACCTCCTTAGCCTCATCCGCGACGGAAAGAAGGAAGCCGAACCCAAAGTGGTTACCGTCCTCCTCCAGGTGCTCGATAATGTTCGTCGTCATCTCAGTCAAATCGAGCGGACGGGGGAGGAGAAATCGGACGTTTTTGCTTCCGTCCTGGCCGATTTGCAGGCCTTGCAGGAAGCAAATCCGCAAGCTGCCCCAGTCGTAGCGGTGGAGTGGGAGGAAGAAGCCCAGGGACCAAGCGCGGATAACAGCCTTCGCGTTGAAGTCGGGCTTCTCGATCGGCTGATGAATCTGGTCGGCGAACTCGTCCTGGCCCGCAACCAGATCGCGCAAATCGGCCTGCGAGAGGACGATCCCGTCATGAAAGGCGCGTCCCAGAAACTCAGTCACATTACTTCCGAGTTGCAGTCCAGCATCATGAAGACGCGGCTTCAACCGATCGGCAACGTCTGGTCTAAATTTCCACGCTTGGTGCGAGACGCCGCGTTGGCCGGCGGAAAAAAAATCCGCCTGGAGTTGAGCGGCCAACAAACCGAACTCGACAAAAGCATTATCGAAGCGGTGAAGGACCCGTTGACCCATTTGATACGCAACTGTATCGACCATGGTATTGAGACACCGGAGCGCCGGATGACGGCAGGAAAACCGGAGGAAGGCGTGATTCGGCTGCGGGCCTTTCACGAGGGCGGTCTTGTCCTGGTCGAGATCGGCGACGACGGGGCAGGCATCCGTCCCGAATTGATTCGTGAAGCGGCCATCCGCCGGGGTCTGGTAAATATGACCAAGGCCGACACCCTGACCGATCACGACCTCATCCAATTAATCTTCGTGCCCGGATTTTCCACTGCCCGGGAAGTGACCAAGCTCTCGGGCCGCGGCGTCGGGATGGATGTGGTGAAAACCAATCTGGAACGCATTAGCGGTACCATCGATGTCATCAGCAGCCTTGGGGAAGGAACCCTCTTCAAGATCAAGTTACCCCTCACCCTGGCGATTATTCCCGCGCTCATTGTCGAAAGCGGCGGAGGAAGGTTCGCCATCCCGCAAATCAGCCTGCTCGAGGTGATTCGCCTCGATCCGAAAAGTGCGCGCGAAAAAATCGAAGGGATCGATAATATTCCCTTTTACCGCCTGCGGGGACGCCTCCTTCCACTCGTCTATCTCAACCGCGAACTTGGCCTCAAATCACCGAAAAAAGTTTCGGACGAGACATCTCAGATGATCCATATTGTCGTTCTTGAATCTCATGGGGGCCCCTTCGGCCTGATTGTCGACGAAGTACGGGATACGGAGGAAATCGTGGTCAAGCCGCTCGGACGGCAGTTGAAATCGCTCGCGGTTTTCGCCGGGGCAACGATCATGGGGGATGGCCAGGTCGTCCTGATCCTCGATGTTACGGGTCTCGCACAGGGAGTCAGGTCCGGCGAAGCCGTGGAACAGCGGAATACGCAAAAGCGGGGAAAAATCGAAGAAGCCCCCAAGCAAGGCCCCACGGGCGAAGAACTTCTCCTTTTTCAAATTGGCGACGAAGGTCAGTGGGCCGTTCGCCTTTCGGAAGTCACTCGACTGGAGGAGTTTAACTTTAATGAAATCGAGCGGGAAGGGGTTGCTGCCGTGGTTCAATACCGGGGGGAAATCATGCCCTTGATGCCACTGCGCCAACTGCTCCTGCCCAACGGGAAAGCTCCAAGAGTGGCAGGATTGGAGGATAAACTTCAGGTCATCGTGCACTCGAAGGATGGAGCGCGCTGTGGCTTATGGGTCGATAAAATTATCGATATCGCCAAGGAACCCTTGGTGCTGCAACGCCAAAAATCCAGTCCCGGAATCCTCGGTTCGATGGTAATTCAGCAGAAAGTGACCCAAGTAATTGATATCGAAAGCTTGATCAAGCTGGATAAGGCCCGCAACTTGCTTGAAATGACCGAGGTACACGGTAGAAACTGAAAATAGGCGATGAACACTCAAGTTTGCACCTTCATGTTGGGCGAAACGCTCTTCGGAGTCGATGTCTCCGCTGTGCAGGAGGTGCTGCGTCCCCAGGCCATGACGCTCGTGCCGTTGGCCCCTCCCGTGGTACGGGGGTTGATCAATCTCCGCGGTCAGATTATCACCGCCATAGACCTGCGGGAGAGGCTCGGTCTCCCTCCGGCGGTCGCAACGGTTCCCGGCATGAATTTGGTCGTGCGGTTGCCCGACGAAATCCTCAGTTTCCTCGTCGACGAGGTCGGAGAGGTGATGAATCTGTCCGAGGACCAATTCGAGGACACTCCCGTTACCCTGCAAGGAGCCATCAGCGATGTGATCACCGGCGTGTATAAATTGAAAGACCGCCTCCTCCTCCTTCTGAACGTGACTGCGGCAGCCAAACTGCCCGCAGAAAGCAATTAAACGACAGAACGACCGAAAAAACACCCGCCATGAAAACGACAACCCGCTCGACCCCCCCCAAGCCCCTCCCTCGTGCCCATCGCAACGGACACCATGCTGCCGGGCCGCTTCTCAAAACCACCGGCACATCGCGCCTTCCCGCGCAAAAAGCTGCGGTGAAAAAAAACGATTGGGAAGGTGGGATCCGCTCGATGCTGGATCTTTGCCCGACCAACATCATTTATGCGGATCTGGACTTGAAAATTCGGTATCTCAACCGCGCCTCGGAGCGGGTCTTGAAGACACTAGCCTCTTATCTACCGGTTCCGGTCGAACAACTGACGGGGCAGTCGCTCGGCTTTTTTCACTCCGATGCGGAAGCTCAACGACGCTTGCTGGCCAATCCCGCCAATCTCCCCTGTCGGGTCGCGCTCCAGATCGGGCCTGAAATCATCGATACGTTCTACAGCGCGATCAATGACGCGAAGGGTACCCGCATCGGTTCGATGATGACGTGGAGGGTCGTGACGCAAAAAAGACGCACCGAGCGCAAAATGAGCGAGACGGTGAGCATGTTGACCGCCTCGTCGGAGGAAATGAAGGCGATCAGCCAGGCGATGAGTTCCAATGCCACCGAAACGGCCGCACAGGCCAATGCCGTTTCCGCCGCTGCCGAACAAGTCAGCCTCAACATCCAGACCGTCGCCACCGGAGCGCAAGAGATGACGGCGGGCAACCGGGAAATCTCCAAAAATGCCGGCGAGGCCGCCCGGGTGGCCACGGCGGCGGTGAAGGCTGCGGATGCCACCAATGCCACGATCTCGAAGCTGGGAGAAAGCGGTGCGGAGATCGGCAAGGTGATAAAAGTCATTACCTTGATTGCGCAACAAACCAACTTGCTTGCGCTCAATGCCACGATCGAGGCGGCGCGGGCCGGGGAGGCCGGAAAGGGTTTCGCCGTCGTCGCCAACGAGGTCAAGGAACTGGCGCGGGAAACGGCCAAGGCGACCGAGGAGATCAGCCGGAAAATCGAGGCCATTCAGAGCGACACCCAAAGTGCGGTCAAGGCCATCGGCGAGATCGGGGCCATTATCAACCAGATCAACGATATTCAAAACACCATTGCCAGCAGCGTCGAGGAACAGACGGCGACGGCGAATGAGATCAGTCGCAATGTTGCGGACGCGGCCCGTGGCAGCACGGAAATTGCCAGAAACATCACCGGGGTGGCCGAGGCGGCCGCCAGCACGAACAAGGGGGCCCTTAACTGCGAAAAGTCCGCTGGCGAACTCCTCAAAGTGGCGGAAGATTTACAAACTCTCGTTGGCCAAGGCACCGCCGAACCCGCCGCAGTGATAACCTGACTTTATGGAAACCAACATTTGCTCTTTGGTCGTCGATGACTCCCGGGTTATTCGCACCATCGTCGGTCGTGCCCTGAAGGAGCTCGGCTTCAAAGCCGAGGAGGCCGGCAACGGTCGCGAGGCCTTGGAACATCTTCAGAAGGGACTTTCTCCGGCCATCGTCATGATCGATTGGAATATGCCCGAGTTGAACGGTCTCGAGCTGGTCCAAGCGGTCCGCACCAACGCAGCTTGGAACGACGTGCGTCTGATCATGATCACGAGCGAAAACGAACTGGAGCGTGTGCAAACGGCGCTCGATGCGGGGGCGGACGAATACATCATGAAACCGTTCACCAAGGAAATGATCCAGGACAAGCTTAACCTCCTGGGCGTTCCCATCCCGGGACCGGCCCCGGCGATCTAGGAGAAAACGATGAGGCGTTTGCGCGTGCTGATTGTCGATGATTCGGTAGTCATGCGCCGCATGATTTCCGATATGGTCCTGAGCGATCCCACCCTCGAAGTGGCAGGCGTCGCCCATCACGGACACATCGCGCTGGCAAAGATCCAGCAGGTTACCCCCGATTTGGTCACGCTGGACCTCGATATGCCCGAAATGGACGGCCTGGAGACACTGGCCCGCATTCGCGCCGAATACCCGGACCTCCCCGTCATCATGGTCAGCGCCCTGACCGAGCGCGGAACCCAGATGACCCTGGATGCTCTCGCCATGGGAGCGACCGACTATGTCACCAAACCCACGAACATCCTGCCCAACCAGTCCAGTGTTATTGAGGTGCGCGAGGAATTGCTCGGCAAGATCAAGTCGCTGGGCTTGGCCTACTTGGGCCGCAACTCCGGTCAGCGGCGCAAGGGCGCGGTTAACCCAGAGGAAACGGCGCGAAGCCGCGTGGAAATCGTGGTGATCGGCGTCTCGACCGGTGGCCCCAACGCTTTGATGAGGCTTCTTCCGGAAATACCCGCCGATTTTCCCGTTCCGCTCGTTGTCGTCCAGCACATGCCGCCAATGTTTACTCGCTTTCTGGCCGAGCGGCTCGAGAAGGGCTGCGCCCTCCGGGTGCGGGAAGCCGCCCACGGAGACAAACTGGAACCCGGAACAATCTGGATTGCACCGGGTGATTTTCACCTCGAGATGGAGCGTACCGCCAATGGAGTGATGGTCCGGTTGCATCAGGGACCACTGGAAAATTCGTGCCGACCGGCGGTCGATCCCACCTTCCGCTCGGCGGTCGACTGCTATGGCTCGCGCGTGCTGGGCGTCGTCATGACTGGCATGGGACATGATGGCCTCCAAGGTGCCCGCTGCATCTGTGATAGCGGGGGTAAGATCCTTGCCCAGGACGAAAAATCCTCCGTCGTTTGGGGCATGCCCCGCTATGTCGTGGAGGAAGGATTGCCCGACGAGGTCGTGCCCCTCGACCAACTGGCGCTCAGCATTCGGAAATATGTCGCGATCGGGCGCGCTCCAACGGGAGAACTTCGCACGGAGGTCAAGGCATGATCTCCGCCCCCGTGACGCTTGAACGGGAGGAATTTCATTTCATCCGCGATTTTGTCTATCGCACCGCCGCCATCGTCATCGACGAAGACAAGCACTATCTGGTCGAATACCGTCTGGCGCCGCTCATCGAGCGCGAGGGGATGCCTTCCTTTCGTCACCTGGTCTCGGAATTAAAGCAGCCTTCGTCCGGTCCTCTCCGCAGTCGCGTGGTCGATGCCATAACCACCAACGAGACGTCCTTCTTTCGCGATTCGCGGCCCTTTGAGATTTTACGGCGGATCATCCTACCCCAATTGATCGAGCATCGCCGCTACTCCCGCACGCTTCATTTCTTTTTTGGCGGCTGTTCCAGCGGTCAGGAACCCTACAGCATCGCCATGCTGCTGCGAAATCATTTCCCCGAAATCGACGACTGGAACATCCGTCTCACCGCAACCGATATTTCCGGCGAAATGGTCCGCCGCGCCCGGGAAGGACTCTTTACCCAGTTCGAGGTCAACCGCGGGTTGCCCGCCCGGTTGTTGGTGCGCTATTTCGAAAGGGCCGGCATCCACTGGCGGATTTGCGAGTCGATCCGCCGCATGGTGGATTTTCAGGAGATCAACCTCACCCGCCCTCTCAACCTGGGCAAAGATGTGGATATCTTCTTTCTCCGCAATGTCCTGATCTACTTCGACCAGACCGAGCGGTGTCGATTGCTTGCCCAGGCGCGGGATGTTTTGCGCCCCGATGGCTGTCTGATGCTCGGGGCCGCCGAGACAACCGTCTTCAGCAATGATTTTTTTATTCCGCTCCCGGTAGAATTCTCCAATCTCTTTTATCTCAAAGGTACACCTTCACCCTTTCACCTGCCCCCGGCCGAACCACACCAATGAAACTCCCTACTTACGAGCAGGACTTAAAATTATTCATCGACGACGCTGTCGTCACGGTTTTCGATACCATGCTCGCCATGGAGCTTTCTCCCTCGCATCGGGGTGCGGATTTCAGCCCCAACCAACCGCAGGTCATCGGTATGGTCGGCATTGCCGGAAGCGTCACTGCAGTCATTTGCCTGAGAGTTTCCGAGTCGTTCGCGCTCCATTTGACCCAGGTCATGATGGGCTTTGGGCCGGATGCTTTCCCCTCCGGTAACGATGTCAACGATGTCATTGGCGAGTTGACCAATATCGCCGCCGGAAAGCTCAAGTCATGCTTCCGGGTGCCGGGACAGCCTTGCAACCTTTCTCTTCCCACCATCGTCCGGGGCCACTCGCTCGACTTGGAATCGATGACCGGAACCGAACGCCACAGCTTTACTTTTTACCAAGCGGACGAACGCATCGTGGTCGAATTTTATTCGCATCACCAGCAGGAAGACTCTTTATGAAAAACCCTCTCATCCTTCTCGTGGACGATAGCCGGGCGACCAGGGCCATCGTGAGTAAAATGCTGTCCGGTTATGAATGCGAGATAATCGAAGCGGCCAACGGGGCGTTGGGAATCGAAGCCGCCAGGCAAAACCAGCCCAAGCTCATCGTTCTCGACATGACCATGCCGGTCATGAATGGGGTGGAAGCCCTCAAGGCACTTCAAGCCGACGAGGTTTTAAAGCACATTCCCGTCATCATGCTTACCGCCAATTCCAATCCCGAGGAAATGGAACAACTCAAGGCGCTCGGAGCTACCGACTACATCACCAAGACGCAGAAACCGCGCTTGATTCTGGAGCGGGCCATCGCTCTCATCGGACTTCAGGCCAAACCCGGCACTCTCGCCGCCTGAGTTTCTCGTTGCGGTGTCTTGAAGGCCTTTGGGTTTTTGGCGGGGTCATGCCCCTTTTGGCCGCAAAAATGCTCCCTCTGCCTTGAGCCTTTTTGCCATTCAAGCTATGCCCATTGTCGGAAATCTTTCTGAGTTTCCCTTGCCGGAAGTCCTGATTCTCATCGGACTGCGGACGGGGCGTTTACGTTTGCTGGATGTTCCGGAGTTTGGCGTTCTCGATATCGATATCGCCAATGGCGATGTACAGGCGATGCACGTCGGCGGTGACAAGGTCACCGAGACTCGAACCATGCTCGACAAGCTCGGCACCATCATGCAAACCCAAAACGGGATGTTTGAATTTCGGCTGAGTCACGTGCCGCTGGTGGCCCGCTCGCATTCCCTGACGATTCACGATCTGGTGATGAGGCTGGTCTGTCATGTGGATGAGCAGCGGGCCCGACAAAAGGCGGTTCCTGCCGTTGGACAACGCTATCGGCTGGTCCTTCCCGAGCCGGAAATCTGGTTGGATCCCGAACTTGACCAATTTTTCCACGCCGCCCGGTTCCTTTTAGCTTCTGGCGTGACCTTGGCCGACTTGTCGCGACACCTGCAAATGGAAGCCACCCTCGTGCACCAAAACCTGATCAATCTCCGGTTGTTGGGATTGATCGATCTGGCCCATGAAGAAACGTCTCTCCGTGAGGAGGATGTCTGCAAAAGCAAGGCCCTTTTCCGCGTTGCACGCATGACCGACACTATGCGGAAACTCTCGACGAGAGTGCCCGCAGCTTGAGCCGATTTGGATACAAGTGCCGTTAGGATTCGCCCCCGCCGCCTTCTTCGAGGTGAGGTCGTTCTAAAAACTTTGCGCTGGAATTTCAGTCGCGAATCCTCAACCTACTTCCAAGAGTAAGTCCGGTCGCCTCGCCTTCGACGAGAAAGCTGTACTTTAAATTGGAGATTCGACCGTGAAACCATGTCTTTTGCGAAACCCCGGATTCAAGCTCGCCTTGATCCTGACAGCGCTCTCCTTCTGGTCTCCTTGCCGTGCTGACGATTCGTGGGGGCCCTGGCCTTCCGGTCAGGAGCCTGCGGTGGTGGGGACCCGGCTCGTGCAGAACCTGCTGGATCGGTCGAAGCTCGAACTTTCCGGGTCCAGCTATCAGGAAACCTGTAGCGGCTTCGGAGCCGTTCGTTTCGCCGCCGAAACAGGCGATCGGGATTTGCTGAACAAGACGATCGCGCGTTATCAGGCGATTATCGGCCCCGACGCGGCCAAGCTGCTCCCCAAACCGAACCACGACGATCGCACCGTTTTCGGAATTCTTCCGCTGGAAATGTTCAAGGCGACCCAGGAGCCGAAGTATCTCGCCCTTGGTCTCAGCTACGCCGACGATCAGTTCGCCACGCTCAACCCCGAAGGCCTCAGCTCCGAGACCCGCGGCTACATCGACGATGCCTACAAAATCCCGGTGATGCAGATTCTCGCCTTCCGCGCCACCCAGAAACCCGATTATGCCGCCCAGTCCGTGAAGGAATTGACCGCGCTCATCGACAAGCTGCAGCAACCGTCAGGCCTTTTTTTTCATGGCCCCGACGCCCAGGTTTACTGGGGACGCGGTAATGGCTGGGCCGCTGCCGGTCTCACGGAAGTGCTCCTGAACCTTCCGTCCGAAGATCCCGCGCGCGCCAAAATCATGGCCAGCTATCAGGCGATGATGGCCGGATTGCTCGAGGTCCAGGCCCCCGATGGCCGCTGGCGGCAGGTGCTCGATGACGACAAGGCCTGGGAGGAAAATTCCTGCACAGGCTATTTCATCTTCGCTCTTGGCGAAGGCGTTGACCAAGGCTGGCTCGATGCCGCCACCTACCGCCCCGCCGTCCAAAAAGCGTGGAGCGCGCTCTGCGGGCAACTCGACGACAAGGCCAATGTCGCCGACGTCAGCGTGCTGACCGAGCACTCCAACGACGAAAGCTATTACCTCGCACGACCTAAAGCCGCCGGCAACCTGCACGGCCAGTTCGCCGCCATCTGGGCCGCCACGGCATTGTTGGAGCAGAAGCATTGAAGACGATCCGAGTCATTACGCTCCTGACCGGAGTACTCCTTCTTCTCTCCTTGGAAACCCCAGTCCTCGCGTCGGTCGCTGTCAAACCCAACCCCAACGTCACGTCCCGCTCCTTTGGCCAATGCGCGGAAGGTCCGGTCAAGCTCTACACCCTCACCAACTCCAACGGCCTGAGCGTCGGCATCATGGATTACGGTGCGACCGTCGTCAGCGTCGTCACCCCAGACCGCCAGGGAAATTTGGCCGACATCGCCCTCGGCTTCGACGATCCCTCCATCTATGCCGCCGCCAAATTGAATTTCGGCACCATGGGCCGCTACATCAACCGCATCGCCCACGGCCAGATCACCCTGGACGGCCAGGTCTATCCCTTGACCAAAAATAACGGCCCCAACACGATGCATGGCGGCAAGCTCGGGTTCAATCGCCGCCTCTGGAAGGCCAGGACGATGAGCGCCGATCCGCCCTCCCTTCGCCTCACCCGCCTCAGTCCCGATGGCGAAGAGGGCTTCCCCGGCAATCTGCAGGTCAGCGTCACGTTTACGCTGACCGACGACAACCATTTGCGCGTCCACTACGACGCCACGACCGACAAGCCCACCGTGGTGAATTTGTCCAACCACACCCTCTTCAACTTATCCGGCCCCGGTCACGGCACCGTGTTGGACGACATCGCCACGGTAAACGCCGATGCCTTCACCCCGGTCGATGCCACTTCCGTTCCCACGGGCGATATCCGTCCGGTCGAGGGAACCCCTTGGGACTTGCGCCAGCCCATCGCGCTTAAAGTCCACATCAATGACTTTGGCAACAAGCCCCCCGGCTACGATTTCAATTATGTCCTCAACAAGATGATGGCTGAGCCTTACGAAGCGTTGACTCCTACTCCCCCCGGCTACGATTTCAATTATGTCCTCAACAAGGATGGCTCGACCGCCTTGTCCAAAGCCGGTGAAGTCTACGACCCCCGTAGTGGCCGCGACCTCCAGGTCTTCACCGACCAGCCCGGCGTCCAGTTCTACACCGGTAACCTCTTCGACGGCACACTCGTCGGCAAGGGTGGCGTCAAGTACACCCAATACTGTGCCTTTTCCATTGAAGCCCAGCATTTCCCGGACTCTCCAAATCACCCCAATTTCCCCTCCACGGTCGTGCGCCCGGGAACCCCGTATCGGGCCAACATCGAGTATGTCTTCGGTACCAGGTAACCCCAACGTGGAAGCCCATTCAAACGCTAACGCCAGCATTCTTGCTTTTGCCGTGGCGGCATCCTAGCGTCTACTTTACGTCGAGTGGCGCGCTCATGCGCCATCGAACAAGCTTGTAACAAATAGGAGGAAGCCATGTTGGAAAAGTTCTCTCTGGAAAATAAATGTGCGCTCGTTACCGGCGGCGGTACGGGCATCGGTCTGGCCATCACCCGTGCGTTCGTCTCGGCTGGAGCCAAAGTGGTCATTACCGGTCGTCGTGAAGACGTCCTCAAGGAAGCCTGCGGCCAGCTCGGCCCCAAGGCCACTTTCCGCGACTGCGATGTCTCGCAAACCAAGGGACTCCCCGCCCTCGTCGAATCGATCGAAAACGGCCCGGAAGGCCCCATCGATATCCTCGTCAACAACGCGGGCATCAACTTGAAGCGCCCCGCCATCGAGGTGGTCGATGAGGATTTCGACAAGGTCATCCAGATCAATCTCAATGGCCTCTTCGCCCTCAGCCGCGAAGTCGCCCGTCACATGGTTCCCCGTAAAAGCGGCGTGATTCTCAATATCAGCTCGATGACCGCCCTCTACGGCATCCCGAAGGTCCCCGCTTACAGCGCCTCCAAAACGGCCGTCGCCGGCCTCACCCGCGCCCTTGCCGTGGAATGGGCGCCGCTTGGTCTGCGCGTCAATGCCATCTCCCCCGGCTTCATCTTTTCCGATATGACGGACAAGGCGCTCAACTCCGATCCGGACCGTAAACGCCGCGTCATGGATCGCACCCCGATGGGGCGCATGGGCCAGGCCGACGAAGTCGCCGCCGCCGCAGTTTTCCTTTGTTCGGAAGCGGGTAGCTTCGTCACGGGCGTCAATCTCCCGGTCGACGGCGGAAACTCCATCGGCTTCTAAATCGTCTCGCCCGGATCGAAATCCCCATGTCCCGGTCTCCTCTCTGGCTTGAGCAAACCTGGCGTTGGTTCGGCCCTGACGACCCCATCCCCCTCGCGCATATCCGGCAGGCTGGCGCGACCGGAATCGTGACGGCCCTCCACCATGTGCCCAACGGCACCGTCTGGACGATTGAGGAAATCCGTCGGCGCAAGGAGGAGATCGAGAGTCGGGGCCTCCGCTGGTCGGTCGTCGAAAGCGTCCCGGTTCATGAGGACATCAAACAGGCCAAAGGTCGGCGCGACGAATACCTCGCCAACTACGCCCAAAGCCTGCGCAATCTTTCCGCCTGTGGCATCCGGGTCGTTTGCTACAACTTCATGCCCTTGCTCGATTGGACCCGCACCCAGCTCGCCTGGCTCCTGCCCAACGGTGCCGAGGCGTTGCGTTTCGATTCCGTCGATGCCGCCGTGTTCGATCTCTTCATCCTCGTGCGCGCCTGTGCGGAACAGTCCCACTCGCCCGCCATGCAGGCCGCCGCCAAAAAACGGCATGCCGCCATGTCCACCGAGGAGCGTGACGCGCTGACCCGCACGATTCTGCTCGGCCTCCCCGGCACGGTCGACGATCTCACGCTGGAGGAATTCCGCACCGCCCTCCGACAGTACGATGGCATCGACTCGGCCACGTTGCGGGAAAATCACGCCACTTTCCTGCGCGCGGTTGTCCCGGTTGCTGAGGAGTGCGGCGTCTCGCTCTGCATCCACCCCGACGATCCGCCCTTCCCCATCTTCGGCCTGCCCCGCATTTGCAGCACGCAGGAGGACATCGCCGCGCTTTTTGCCGCCGTCGATGTCCCGGCCAATGGACTCACCTTCTGCACCGGCTCGCTCGGTGCCAACCCGAAGAACGACCTGCCCGCGATGTTCCGCCAATTCGCGTCCCGGGTGCATTTCCTCCACCTGCGTAATGTGCGGCGGGAAGACGACGGCAGCTTTTACGAGGCGGACCATCTCGCCGGCAGCACCGACATGGCGGCGGTCATGCGGGCGATTGTCGATGAATTGGACCGTCGTGCCGCTGCGGGTGAGACCACCCTCCCGATGCGGCCTGATCACGGTCACCGGATGCTCGGCGATTTGTCGCAGCGTTTTTATGCCGGTTATTCGGCTATCGGACGGCTCAAGGGCCTCGCCGAACTCCGCGGTCTCGAATTGGGCATTCGTCACACCCTTGCGAACTCCTCACCGATTTCATACCCATGACTCCGCCCCTTATCCTCGATGACTTTCTCCTCGGCGGCGATTCCGCGCGCCGTCTTTACCATGGCTTCGCCAAGGACCAGCCGATCATCGACTACCATAATCACCTCTCGCCTGCCCAGATCGCGGCCAACCACCAGTTCGGCGATCTCCAGGAAGTCTGGCTCGCGGGAGATCATTATAAATGGAGGGCCATGCGCGCCAACGGCGTGTCGGAGGACCTCATCACCGGCGCGGCTTCTCCCGAGGAAAAATTCCACGCCTGGGCCAAGACCGTCCCCTACACCCTGCGCAATCCTCTCTATCACTGGACTCACCTCGAACTGACCCGCTACTTCGACATCACCGGATCGCTCGATGCCTCCACCGCCCGCGCCATCTGGCAGGACGCCAACGCCCGGCTCCCGCAACTGCGCGTCCACGATATCCTGAACCGCTTTCGTGTCCGCGTCCTCTGCACCACGGACGATCCCGCCGATTCGCTGGAACACCATCGGGCGATCAAGGCCACCCCACTCGCCACCCGCGTTTATCCCGCCTACCGGCCCGACAAGGCGCTCGCCCTCCACGATCCCGCCGCCTATGCGCTCTGGCTGGAGAAATTGGCGCAAACGTCGGGTACGTCCATCGCCACGCTCGACGATTTGCTTCAGGCCCTCAAGCGTCGCCACGACGATTTTCACGCCGCCGGATGCCGCGCCACCGATCACGGCCTGAACACCGCCTTTGCCACTCCCTGCGGCGATGTCGAGGCCGCGCAAATCTTCCGTCGCGTCCGTTCCGGGCAGGTCTGCACACCGGAGGAACAGGCCGCTTACGCCTCCCGGCTGATGCTCGAATTCGCCCGCTGGAACGCCGCCAAGGGCTGGACCATGCAGTTGCATCTCGGGGCCTTGCGCAACACCAACCGGCGACTCCAGCGCCGCATCGGCGCCGATGTCGGTTGCGACTCGATCGGCGACCAGGCGCAGGCCTCCGCGCTGGCGGTTTTCCTCGACACGCTCGACAACGCCGGTGAATTGCCCCGCACGATTCTCTATAACCTCAATCCCGCCGACAACTACGTCTTCGCCTCGATGACCGGTAATTTTCAGGACGGCTCCATCCCCGGTAAAATCCAGTTCGGCAGCGGCTGGTGGTTCCTCGATCAAAAGGAGGGCATGGAATGGCAGCTCAACGCGCTTTCCAACCTCGGCCTCCTGCGCCGCTTTGTCGGCATGGTCACCGACTCGCGTAGCTTCCTCTCCTTCACCCGGCACGAATACTTCCGTCGCGTGCTCTGTAACCTCCTCGGCCGCGACATCGATAACGGCGAGGTGCCGCGCGATTTCGAGCTGGTCGGCTCCATGGTGCGCGAAATCTGTTTTGAAAACGCCCGCGATCATTTCGGCTTCGATCTCGGCTAAGACCCATTCTAGAACCGCCTGCCCTGGACCATCTCAACATGACTACCGATGTATCTCATTTACGCACCCGCTTCCGTTGGGTGATTTGCTTCATTATTTTCCTTGCCACGGCGATCATCTACATGGACCGCCAGATTCTTTCGCTGCTCTTCCCGCTGCTTGAGGAAAAATTCAAATGGTCTCATACCGATTATGCGCTGCTCAATGCCTGGTACCAGGGAGGATATGCCGTCGGTTTGCTGGGCTTCGGATGGCTGATCGACCGGTTGGGAATCAAAATGGGTTACGGAATGTCGCTTTTTTTCTGGGGAATCGCCGCCGCGTGCCATGCGCTCGTAGTTTCCATTGCCGGTGCGCTGGGCGTCTCGGTTTTTTCCACCTTGAAGGGGCTCCGGGCTTTTCTCGGCGTCAGTGAGGGCGGAAATTTTCCCGCCGCCATCAAGACGGTCGGACAGTGGTTTCCGAAAACCGAGCGGGCTTTTGCCACCTCCATGCTTAATAGTGGAGCCAATGTCGGCGCGCTGTTTGCTCCCGCCATCGTCACCTGGTTGGTCTACAACTTTTGCTGGCAGGCGCCGTTTGCGGTCGCCAGCATGGCCGGTTTCGTTTGGGTCGGCATTTGGTGGTTGGTTTATTCGTCGCCGAAGGAGCATTCCTGGGTGTCGAGCATGGAGCTCACCTATATCACAGAGGATGGGGAGCAGACGCCCGCCCCTGCAAAGGAAAGGAGTTCATGGATCGGGTTTCTCCGCTTCCGGGCCACCTGGGCCTATATCGCGGGCAAATTCATGACCGATCCGGTGTGGTATTTTTATTTAACCTGGCTCCCCGACTTCTTTAAGAAAACGCGCGGGTTGGATTTAAAAAATAGCTGGCCCCACTTGGTCACCATCTATGCGATCATCACTGCGCTCAGCCTCGTCGGCGGATGGTTTACGGGACATCTCATGCGTCTGAATTGGAGTGTGACCGCCTCCCGCAAGACCGGCCTTTTCTGTTTCGCCCTGCTCGTCCTCCCCATCGTCTTCGTTGCCGATGCCGGGGACTGGACGGCGGTTATGCTGATTGGCCTCGCGGGTGCGGCGCATCAGGCATGGTCGGCCAATCTCTTTACCACCGTCTCCGATATGTTCCCCAACCGCGCGGTTGCTTCGGTGGTGGGTATCGGCAGCATGGCCGGTTGCGTCGGGAGCATTGTCTTCCAATTGTTTTGCGGGCACACTCTCGACAATGCTGGCGCTTCCGGAGCGCACCAAAGCTATGCCCTGCTTTTCGGCTATTGTAGCGGGGCCTATTTGCTCGCCTTTCTCATCCATCACTTGCTCGTGCCGAAATTCAAACAAATCACCTGCTAACTTAACCCCGTCTCCAACTTTCCACCTCGATGATCGACTCGCGCCGCCTGCCTCTGTTTGCGGTTATCGCTTCGCTCCTGACGGTGCCTGCACTCGCGACGGATCCGGTCTTGACCATCGACGTTTCCCAGGTCAAGGGCCAGATGAGTCCGACCTTCTACGGACTGATGACCGAGGAGATCAATCACTCGTATGATGGAGGACTTTATGCGGAACTGATCCGGAATCGTGCGTTCAAGGACGACGCCAAGGTTCCGGTGCACTGGTCACTTCAGGACAGCGGCGGGTCGGCTTCGATGGCCCTCGATCCGGGCCAGCCGGTTCCGGATACGGCGCTGACCACGTCCTTGAAATTGATCGCCACCGGTGCCTCCGAAACCAACCCCGTCGGCGTGGCCAACGAGGGCTACTGGGGCATTCCCTCGCAGCCGAAGACGTCGTATCAGGTCTCGTTCTACGCCAAATCGGATGGTACGGCCTCGGGGCCGCTTACGGTCAGCCTGCAAAGCAATGATGGCGCGAAGACGTTTGCCCAGGCCCAGGTGTCGGGCATCACAGGAGAATGGGCGAAATATACCGCTACCCTGACCACGGACGATTCGCCTCCCACCTCCGCCGCGAACCATTTTGTCATTTCCACGAAAACTCCCGGCACCTACTGGTTCGATCTCGTCTCGCTCTTTCCGCCGACTTATAAGAACCGCGCCAACGGCAACCGCATCGACTTGATGGAAAAGCTGGCCGCGATGAATCCCGCTTTCCTCCGTCTGCCCGGCGGGAATTATCTCGAGGGCGATACCATCGAGACACGCTTCAAGTGGAAGGAGACGATCGGCGATCTTGCCAAGCGTCCGGGACATCCCAGTTGCTGGCGTTATCCGTCGAGCGATGGGCTGGGCCTGCTTGAGTTTCTCGAATGGTGCGAAGACCTGAAAATCCAGCCGGTGCTTGCCGTCTACGCCGGGTATTCGCTGAAAGGCGCCTATGTGAAACCGGGGCCTGACTTGGACCCTTATGTGCAGGAGGCTTTGGAGGAAATCGAGTACGTCACCGGCGACGTTTCCACGACGTGGGGCAAGGCCAGGGCCGCCGACGGACATCCCGAGCCGTTTCTGCTGACTTACGTGGAGATCGGTAACGAGGACTGGTTCGATAAGTCCGGCAGCTACGACGGGCGCTTTGCTCAAATTTACGATGCCATCAAGGCGAAGTACCCGAATCTGCAGTTGATCGCCACGACGAAGGTGAAAAGTCGCATGCCCGATTTGATCGACGAGCACCGGTATACGTCGCCGTACAACTTCGAGAAGGACGTGGCGCACTTCGACCGCTACGACCGTAATGGGCCGAAGATTTTCATGGGCGAGTGGGCCTCGAACGAGACCATGCCGGGTGTCGGCAAGGGGCAGGGGAATGGCACTCCCGATATGAATTCCGCGCTGGGGGATGCGGCGTGGCTTTCGAGTATGGAGAGTAACTCGGACCTTGTGGTCTTGGAGTCGTATGCGCCGCTGTTCGTCAATGTGAACGGGTGGCAGTGGAAGCCGGACCTGATCGGGTACGATGCGGTGTCGAGTTATGGGTCGCCTTCGTACTATGTGCAGGCGATGTTTGCCCAGAACCATGGGGACCAGATTTTGACGCCGTCGCTGGAGGGGGCGCCGATGCAGCCGGGGCAGGGGAAGGACCCGGTGTCGCCGGGGATTCCGGCGCTGTTTACCTCGGCGACGCGGGACAGCAAGACGGGGACGATCTACCTGCGGATGGTCAATGTGCTGGGGGTGCCGCAGGCGGTGC
>CAJCII010000212.1 GCA_903970335.1 Bacteroidota bacterium
TGACGTACAACACCGCCGCCGACACAAACGCCCCCGCCAGTTGAGCGGCGATATATCCCACCACGCGCCGCTTGGGAAATCCACCAAACACCGCCAGGCTGATCGTCACCGCCGGGTTCAGATGCGCCCCACTCAGCGCCGCCGTCAGGTAAATCGCCGTCGCGATCCCCAGCCCCCACACCATCGCCACCTGAAACACGCCAACCAACGCCCCCGTCGTCACCGCCGTGCACACACTCCCGCACCCGAAAAACACCAGGATAAACGTCCCCACAAACTCCCCGATGAACCAGGCCGGGATGCCCCGAGTCGCTCCCATCAGCAACACCCGCTCTCGGTCGAACCATCGTCCGTCTCTTTGCCAGAAAGTCCGCACTTTTCCTTGGCCAGGCAATCGGTGTGCTTCGACGTCAGCCGAAAAACGATTGCATCGTCATGGATTTCGAATGATTCGACCGGGTATTGCGAGATGTAACTGTCCTCGAACTCGACCTCCACCGACAGCTCGTCGGACGGAAGGACTTTTCCCGCCAGCTTCAGAATCGCCGCCAGTTTACCTGCGCTCAGGGCATGATCTTCATCGTCGGCTGCCACCCAGGCTTGCAGAACGCAGGAGGAAAGCGACCGCAGCGTCCCCCCGCAATCGATGAAGTCCTTCCGCACATGCCCCACCTCCGTAATATGAAATTGAGCTGGGATGGTCGTGTAGTCCGGCAAAATAAACCTCAGCCCCTTCTTCGGATTGAGTTCGAGTACGTTTTTGAGTTCGGTAATGGTCATCATTTTATTGGGGTAACTGGCTGTAATTCATCATGGTGGCTCCTGGGTTGAGCTTTTGCTTTGCGCTTCCCGATAACCGGCGGCATAGGCCTCAAAAACGAGCTTGATTTGGTCCCGCACCCGCTGGAACACCTTCAGCACCTCCTCCTCCGTCCCCGTCGCGTGGGCCGGATCGTCGAAACCCCAATGGTACCGGTTCACCTGCCCCGGAAACATCGGACAGGCCTGGTCGGCATTTCCGCACACCGTGATCACCGTATCGACCTTCCGGTTCGAAAACTCGCTCATGTGCTTCGACGTATGATGCGAAATATCTATCCCGATTTCCTTCATCACTTGGCACGCCTTCGGGTGAACATAACCCGCTGGCTTCGAACCCGCGCTGTGCACCTCGAAAAGATCGCCCGCCGCGTGGCGTAAAATCCCTTCCGCCATGTGACTCCGGCACGAATTCCCCGTACAAAGAATAAGCACGGCAGGCTTGGTCATACGGTCAGGCCTTCTTCGCTTTCTGAAAAAAATCCGCCAGGTCGTCCAGCGTCGTCTCCGCCACCCAGCACTCCGTGCTCTGCCCGCTCTTGCGCGTCCGGATCAACCCCGCCCGCGTCAGCTCCTTCAAGTGATGCGACAGCGTCGGTTGCCCGATCTTCAACCCCCGCCCCAGTTCCCCCACGCACAACCGCGCACACTCCTCCGCATCGCACCCCCGCCGCTCGCAACACTGCGCCAGCCGCAAAAAAATCACCAGCCGATGCGGATGCGCCAGCGCCTTGAACGTCGCTGCAAATTTCGCTACATCCATACTTTGATATATATCGATATATCGCATCTTGTCAACTCCGTTATTGCCTCAGTAGAATCAAACGTCCCACTTCGTCCGAGACGGCCCGTGAAAAAACGCTTGTCCGTTCCCGCCGGACGGAAGACCATTTCCCCTTATGGCCGAATCCCCCTCCACCACCGTTGACGTCTCCTATGTTGCCGACCTCGCCCGGCTCCGTCTCTCCCCCGAGGAGATCGCCACCTTCCAAAAGCAGCTCGGCGATGTCCTCGGCTACGTCGACCAGCTCCGCGAAGTCGATGTCGAGCACGTCTCCCTCCTCGGCGAGGCCGACCTGAAGAACCGTCTCCGCCTCGACGAGCTGCAACCCAGCCTCACTCCCGAGCAGGCGCTGGCCAACGCCCCCCGGCAGGAGAACAACCTCTTCGTCGTGCCCAAAATGGTCGAGTAATTAAGCCCGTCATCCTGAACTTGTCGAAGGACCTCTTACTTTTTTCCCACATGGATCTTACCAGCCTCACCATTCCCGAACTCCGCCGGAAACTCTCCACCGGCGCTGCCCGCCCACGCGAAGTCGTCGATCAACTCGCCGCCCGTATCGCCGCGGTCGATCCCAAGCTCAAGGCCTACCTGCACCTCGATGCCGAGAAGGCCCGCGCCGCCGCCGACTCCGCCGACACCACGCTGCCCCTCGGCGGCGTGCCCATCGCGATCAAGGACGTGATCAACGTGCAAGGCGACCCTTGCACCTGTGCCTCGAAGATTTTGCAGGGCTACGTCGCCCCCTACGATGCCACCGTCATCACCAAGTTGCGCGAGGCCGGAGCGGTCCTTTTCGGGCGCACCAACATGGACGAATTCGCCATGGGTTCCTCGACCGAGAATTCCTCCTGGGGCGCGACCCGCAATCCGTGGGACCTCGACCGCATCCCCGGCGGCAGCAGCGGCGGCTCGGCGGCGGCGGTCGGCGGACACGAAGCCTTCGCGGCGCTCGGCACGGACACGGGCGGCTCCATTCGCCAGCCGGCGGCACTGTGCAGTTGCGTGGGCGTGAAACCGACCTATGGCCGCGTCTCGCGCTACGGCCTGGTCGCGTTCGCGTCGAGCCTCGACCAGATCGGCGCCTTCACCCGCACCGTCGAGGAATCGGCCCTGCTGCTCGAAATCATCGCAGGCCACGATCCCCGCGACAACACCAGCATCGACCGCCCCGTGCCGAAGTACACCCAGTCGCTCGGCCAGGGCGTCAAGGGCCTCAAGCTCGGCGTGCCGAAGGAGTACTTCATCGAGGGCATCGACCCCGAGATCGAGAAATCCGTGCGCGCCGCCATCGACGAGTACCGGAGCCAGGGCGCGGAGATCGTCGAGGTCTCGCTGCCCCATACCAAGTACGCCGTGGCCGTTTACTACATCATCGCCACCGCCGAATGCTCGGCGAACCTGGCGCGCTTCGACGGCGTCCGTTACGGCAAGCGGGCGCAGCACCCGAAGGACATCCTCGACATGTACGGACGCACCCGGGCCGAAGGCTTCGGCGCGGAAGTGAAACGGCGCATCATCCTCGGCACCTACGTCCTCAGCTCCGGCTACTACGACGCCTACTACAACCGCGCGCAGAAAGTGCGGCAGATGATCGCCGAGGATTTCCGCCTCGCCTTCGAGCAATGCGACGCGCTCCTCACGCCGACTTCGCCCACCGCCGCCTTCAGGCTCGGCGAACGCACCCAGGACCCGCTTCAGATGTACCTCGCCGATATCTTCACCATCGCGGTGAACCTCGCGGGCATCTGCGGCGTCTCGATCCCCTGCGGCTTCACCTCCGGCAAGCTCCCCATCGGCCTCCAGATCATCGGCCCGAAATGGGGCGAAGAGACCATGTTCCGCGTCGCCCACGCCTTCGAGCAGGCCACGCCCTGGCATAAGGAGAAGCCGCCGATCTAATAATGTAGCGGCGGTCAGTGGTCGCATTTTAACGATGTGTTATGAACAAAATCGGTCGAAACGCCCCCTGCCCCTGCGGAAGTGGACTCAAGTACAAACGGTGTTGCGAGGAAAAAGATGCCGTCGATGCCCTCATCGCCAGCACGGGCCTGCATGAAAAGCTCGAAATTGTCCTCTCCGATATTGTTTATGAAAGCGTTCTGACGGGCGTCTGGGACATATTGGGGCCCGGCGACGACGACAATCCTTCGCGCGAAGAATTGGAGGATTTTTTCGAGTTCATCTACGGACGCCCCCTGAACCGAATCGACCTCAACCGGGTCGTCCTTCCCCTGCCCCGCGAACCGATCACCGGATTGCTAAAGCTTCAGGAGGAGGCCGCCGCTGCCCCAGACGACCAGTTGCCTCTCTTTCCCGAAATCGAACCGGAGCCCCCGCATACTGCCGGTTCCGATCAACCCTGATCGACTTCGCGCCGACGCGCCGGAATTGCCCTTTCCCTCCTTTTCTACTAAATTAGGTGCGTCATGAATCCACCCGCCCAACCTTCCCCCAATCGCCCCCGCCCCGTCCGCGAAGTTTTCGCGGGCATGGGCGTGCCCGAGGAAATCCTCGCCGAGCAGGAGCGGATGGATGCAATTCTGCCTGCGTGGGTCTGGGAGATTGACTCCAAACAACTGGCCTTGAGTGACAAGTCCGATTGGGAAGATGAAGAAATTTGAACTGTCGTTTGTTCCGGTGGCATCGACTTGAGTCATAAAGCCGACCGCTCTGCCCCTCCTCGGGACCGCAGCATGTCTCGAACTTTCCCCTTCCGTTCGTTCCGTAATTCCGTCAAAAATTCCCCATGACCGCCACCGCCCCCCTCACCGCCGCCGATTACGAAGTCGTCATCGGCCTCGAAGTCCACTGCCAGTTGAAGACCAACACCAAGATGTTCTGCTCCTGCAAAAACGAGTTTGGCGGCGCGTCCAATTCCCACGTCTGCCCCGTCTGCCTCGGCCTGCCCGGCGTCCTGCCCGTGCCGAACGAGGAGGCCATCGTCAAGACCATCCTCACCGGCGAAATGCTCGGCTGCCAGATCGCGACCCGCTGCAAGTTCGACCGGAAAAATTACTTCTACCCGGACATGCCGAAGAACTACCAGATCTCCCAGTACGACGAGCCCCTCTGCCTCGGCGGCGCCGTCACGCTCGACCTCCTCGCCTACCCGAAGGACGCGCAGAAGGACCCCGCCACCGTCGAGGACAAGCCAATCCGCCTCGTCCGCATCCACCTCGAGGAGGACGTCGCCAAGTCCTTCCACTTCGACGACGGCACCAGCGGCATCGACTTCAACCGCGCTGGCACGCCGCTGATGGAAATCGTCAGCGAGGCCGACATCTCCACGCCCGAGGAAGCCTTCGCCTACCTCTCCGCGCTCAAGCAAATTCTCGTCTACGGCGGCGTCAGCGATGCCGACATGGAAAAAGGCCAGATGCGCTGCGACGTCAACATCTCCATCCGCCCGCGCGGCCAAAAGGAATTCGGCACCAAGTGCGAGCTGAAAAATCTCAACAGCATCAGCGGCGTCCGGCGCGCGCTCAAGTACGAGATCGCCCGGCAAATCGATGTCGTCCTCTCCGGCGGAAAAATCGAGCAGCAGACGCGCCGTTGGGACGACGACAAGGGCGAGACCACCCTCATGCGCACGAAGGAAAAGGCCCACGATTACCGCTACTTCCCCGACCCCGATATCCAGCCCGTCCGCACTGATCGTGGCCTCTACGAGCGCGCGCAGCAGCGCCTGCCCGAGTTGCCCAAGGCCAAGAAGGTCCGGCTGGTGCAGACCTTCGGCGTCAGCTCCTACCAGGCGGGAGTGCTCGCCGCCGATGCCGCCCTGGCCGATTACTTCGAGAAGGCCGCCGCGCCCAAGCCTGCCAACGGGGCCGCCGTCGCCAACTTCCTCCTCAACGATTTCCTCGCCATGGCCACCGGCGACGAGACCCTGCCCAAGGTCGCGCCCGAATTCTTCTCGGAACTCGCCGAGCTTTCCTCCTCCGGCCAGATCAACAGCAAGCAGGCCAAGGAAGTCTTCGCGCAGATGATCGCCACTGGCAAGTCCCCCACCGCGCTCGTCAAGGAACTCGGCCTCGCCCAGGTCAGCGATGTCGGGCAACTCGAAGCGTTTTGCGACCAGGCCATCGCCGCCAACCCCAAGAGCGTCGCCGACTTCAAGGCGGGCAAGCAGAACGCCGTCAACGCGCTCAAGGGCCAGGTCATGAAGCTCAGCAAGGGCACCGCCAATCCGCAACTCGTCGGCGAGATTTTGGTCCGCAAGCTGAGTGCCTAGGCCTGTCGCGACTGGGTTCGGTCCCGAACATGACCTGAAAAATCGAACCCATGTCCAACCCGACGACCCCTTCGCCTTCTCCCAAGAGAGAACTGGCGCTGGAAATCTCCTTTTGGACTCTGGTGGTTGGCGGAACTTTAGTTTCGCTTATCTATGACTATCCGACACTTCTGCTGATTTGTTCCATCTTATTTTTATACATCGCAGCCGTCTGCCTGCATGAATTCGGACATGCCATCGGTGCATTCTTGATGGGCGGTCAGGTTCATTATATCCAGTTGGGACAAAGATTTTCAAACAAGCCACCGTGGCAGCTAAGTTTTCTCGGCTTCGTTTGGCGGATCTATAGCTTGCCCCTCTCCGGCGCGCTCCATTCCTCATTCTTTACCAGCGATTACTATCGAACACGGCGATGTGTCATGATTGCTCTGGGACCTATTTTCAACTTACTCGCAGTTCTGGGTAGCGCGATACTTCTGGTTAATCTCGAACTGGATCATACGACTCGTACTTTCACTCTGCTTTTTGGCTGGATGCTAGTTAACGGCTGCCTCGTTTTGGGAGCTTACCACCACAAACAATTCTTTACCGCGGCAAGACCCACACGAACGATGGTCGGCTGTTCTTGGACACGCTTTTTTATACTCGGCTCGAGATTGAAACCATCGTCGACTACGCCAATCTCTCGCGCAACTTTAGTGAAGAAGCTCAACTCGCAGTTAGCCTGACTACCTCCGATTTATTGGCCAAATGCGATACCGATCCCGCCACACCTGCCTACTTATGGTTTGCCGTGCTGAGATTGAGCCAGGAAAAAGATCCTCGTCATCCCGAATACTTGGTCCGTCTGGTTCAACGCTCGGATTTGCCCCTCGAAAATAAAACTGTGGCGATCGACCAATTCCTTACCGATCAACTTCATTCCGGCCCACCGCCCGACCCAGCCCTGACCGATCGCCTTTCTGTTCAGTTACTGGAATGCGCGGACCGTGTGACCACGCGCGGGACACGCGGCTCCGTCCTGATCGACCTCAGTCGAATCGAAGAAGGCAAAGCCATGCTCCACGAAGTGCTCGAAAAAACCAGCAACGATATCGACAGGACCTACTCTCATATTTTTCTGGCCCTCGCCGCAAAACACGAGGGCAATCTTGAACTGGCCCGCGAACATGCCCAAACTGCCGCCAAAATCGATCCCCACAGCTTGGCCTTGCCTCGGGTATCCGATCTGCTTTCGTCACCGGTAACCGCCCGCACTTAACTCACGGCAATTCCAAATTCAGATAGTCGTACATCACATGCGTCTGCGTATCGGTATTCGTTTGCACCAGCGAAATCGTATTTGCGCCCTTGACCAACCGTGAAGTCGGAATCGTCAGGTACTCCACGCAATACTTCGCGTGAATGCTCTCCCGCAGCATCGCGTTGCCGCCCTGAACCGACGGCGTAACGACCCCCAACGGCTTCGTCTCGTCGTTCACGTAGACCGCGATATGCGCTCCGCCATGCGCGCTCGCAATGGCAAACGTCATCGTCGCATCGCCCGGAGGAACGGTCGCCAGGTTGAAGTGGATCCGCCATTTCCACGGATCCCGCTTGTCCCCGTCCTGGTACCAGCTTTGGACATAGTTCCAGTCCTTGGACCAATCGCTCTTCCCCACCGTGTACTCCAGCGGATTCGTAAATTCGTTCTGGAAATTTTGCCAGACATAGCCATGGAAATAGTCCGCCCCGTGCCGGAACTCCTTCGCCGAGCGATTCG
This sequence comes from Bacteroidota bacterium, assembly GCA_903970335.1. Classification (GTDB taxonomy): domain Bacteria; phylum Verrucomicrobiota; class Verrucomicrobiia; order Methylacidiphilales; family UBA1321; genus JABDGH01. The sequence continues at coordinate 7,597 of CAJCII010000212.1, forward strand.
GCACACCGATTTCCCACGCGATCGACTTGCCCTTGTGCGGCACCTTCCACGTCACGTCGCCCAGCGCCGTGGTTTTTCCCGCCGTAACCACCACGTCCTTCTGCTCATACTCGCCGACCGCGCCATCGGTGAACGCCGAAAACGTGTACGTGCCCGGCCTGACGTTCGGTATCGAGAAATTGCCTGCGGCATCGGGCCGTACCCAATACTGGTAGTGGTTCGACTCGAATTGCCAGTTGCCTCCGGGCGGCGGCTGCGCAACCCCGATCCACGCATTCGTCAGCTTGAGGTCCGGCTTGAGCGCATCTTTGAGAATGAAATGACCGGAAACCGTTCCCCGTTCCGCGACTGGCGGATAGTTCGGGTTATCGGTCAGCCACGTGTAGGGCCACGCCGCCTTCTCCGCCGCGACCTGCGCCTTCGCATCCGCCCAACAGGCGTCCGCCCCGGCATCGCTCGAATTGCAGTAGAGCAGGAATGGCCCGTAAATTTTCTGCCAGGTTTCGCCCGCCGCCACCTTCGTGACCGAGCAATTATAATGGTCCATCCCGAAGTGAATATGGTTGATCCCCGACGCCGCGTTCAGGTCCTGCTTGGTCGGCCCGTCGTTGAAAAAGTCGTACCCGCCCAGCACCATCCAGCCGCCGATCTTGTTCTTGTCGCTCGCATGTCCCCAGCACCCGATGTCGTAGTAACTCGCGCTGAAATCGTATTTGCAATCGTACTGTCCGGCGCGCGGCCCGGAGGTGATCTTCGTGATTTCCTTGATCCCCGTCGGCTGCGCCGTCTTGTAGTCCTCCGAACTCGGCATCTGCCAGTGGCGCAAGTCGTCCACGTAAATTTTCTCCAGCAGATCGTTCGAGAGCTTCCAGACCATCCGCCATTCGCCCACACTTGTGGCGGGATAATCCGCCGGATGGCTCAGAATTGCGTAGGTATAGAGCCCCGACGCGCCCCGTTTCAGCACGTAGTGAATCTCGCAATCGAACGCCTGCGGTTCCGTCTCGCGTTTGTTTTTGAAACCGATATCGATTAAGTCCGGCGACTTCGTCTTCACAAAATACTCGCCACCGCCCGGTGCGCGATAATTCGGCCCGCCATCCATGCTGTAGTACATCGTCGAGGCCATCTCGAAACCCTTGTATTTGAAGGAAGCAACGCTGGCCTTCGGGGTGATCGTCGCCGAGACGATACCGTTGGCCAAAATCACATTCTCGCCACTTTTGGTCAGGGTCACGTCCGGTCCGTCGTTTCCCCCGCCGGGGACATTCGCCAGTGAGACTGACGGGCTTAACGAGAGCTGGCAGGAGAGAGCTAAGGCAACGACAAGACGTGTTTTCATGAGGAAGAGGTGTGCGTGATGCGTTAACCCAAACACCGCTTAACCGGCAGAGTTTCGCCCTTGTGCGCAAAAGATGGCAAAAATATCTTTATCGCGACTCGCCTACCGAACGTCGGCAACTTTCTCGCTATCGTATGGTTTGCAGTACAGGCTACTTTATGGCTAAACCTTGGCCGCCCGTCCCGAAATCGAACCGTCGCCGACCTCCAATGGAGATGCTCAATTCCTCGTCGGCTCCGGTTATTACCACTTTACCTTCCCGGCTCCGTAACGGGTTCAAGACCATGAGAAATCGCACGCTCTTTCGTCCAGCCCTTGTCCTCGCCCTCGTTCTTTTCGCGGGACTGAGTTGCAAGACCGAAGCGCCTGCCGAGACCACGCCCGCCCCGGATCCCCTCGCATGGCCCCAGCCCACCGAAACCTCCCGCCCCTGGAGCTTCTGGTGGTGGATGGGCAGCGCCGTGGACAAGGAGAACATCCTCAAGGAACTCACCCGCTACCACGATGCCGGTTGGGGTGGCGTCCACATCATCCCGATTTACGGTGCCATCGGCTCCGAGTCGAAATACATCGACTACCTCAGCCCCCACTGGATGGAGATGCTCGGCTACACCGTCACCGAAGCGCATAAACTCGGCATGGGCGTCGATATGACCGCCGGGACCGGCTGGTGCTTCGGCGGACCGACCGTCAGCGTCCAGGACGCGACCGAGACCGTCACCGCCCAGTCCTTTCCTCTCACCGCCGGACAACAGCTTCAACAAAAATTCAACTACGCCAACTTGCAGGCCCTCTCCGCGTTCCCTGCCGATGGCCCTCCCGTCGATCTCCTCAGCCTCGTCGCCGCCGATGGCTCCGTCACCTGGACCGCCCCCAACTCCTGCGTCGTCTACGCCGTCCTGCAAAAGCCCTCCGCCCAGAAGGTCAAGCGCGCCGCTCCCGGCGGGGTCGGTTACATGCTCAATCCCATCTACCCGCCCGCCATCCAACATTTCCTCCCGTGGTTCACCGAGGCCTTTTCCCACTACGACGGCCCAAAACCCCGCGCCCTGTTCGTCGATTCTTGGGAATACAAGACCGACTGGTCCCCCGATTTCTTCGCCGAGTTCGAGAAGCGTCGCGGCTACCGCCTCCAAACGGAATTGCCCGCCCTGTTCGGAAGGGACGCCAGCGACCGCGCCGCCCGCGTCAAGTCGGACTACCGCGAAACCATCTCCGATGTCCTCACTGAGGAAACCTACCCCGCTTGGGTCGACTGGGCCCACCGGGAAGGCTTTATCACCCGCTTCCAGGCCCACGGCGCTCCCGGTAACCTGCTCGATCTCTACGCCACGGCGGACATCCCCGAAACGGAGTGCATCTACAAGAGCCGGAATCCGCTCATGAGTAAGTTCGCCTCCTCTGCCGCGCATGTCGCCGGTCACCCCCTCGCCTCGTCGGAAACCGGAACCTGGCTGGCCGACCACTTCACCGAGACCCTGGCGGAAATCAAGTACCTGATCGACGACTTTTACCTCGGTGGCATCAACCACATCGTCTTCCACGGCACCTGCTACTCGCCCGACGAAGCCGCCTGGCCCGGCTGGTGTTTCTATGCTTCCACGGAAATGAACCCCCGCAACTCCATCTGGCACGATGTCCCCGCCCTCGCTGCCTACATCACCCGCTGCCAGTCGGTCCTCCAAGAGGGCAGGCCCGACAACGACGTCCTTGTCTATTTCCCCATCTACGATCTCTGGCACAACCCCAAGGGCATGCCGATCGATTGCGTCATCGGCGGCCAGGACTGGTTCTACAACCAACCCATCGCCGCTACAGCGCAACACCTCTGGAGCCGCGGCTATGCCTTCGACTACATCTCCGACCGCCAGCTCCTCGCTGCCGCCCTCACCGATGATGGCCGCGTCGCCGTCCCCGGCGGCTCTTACCGCGCCATCGTCGTCCCACCCTGTGACCATATGCCGGTCAAGACCCTCGACAATCTGCTCGCCCTCGCGCAAGGCGGCGTCACCGTTATCTTCGAAAACCACTTGCCCACCAGTCCGCCCGGCCTCTCCGATTTCGACCACGCCACCACCGCATTCAACCAACTCCTCGCCAAGGTCAAACTCGCTACCACTCGCATCCGGATCGGAGACATCGAAAAAGCGCTCGCCGCCGCCCGGATTCCCCGCGAATCGATGACCGATCATCCCGGACTCCTCTTCGTCCGTCGCTCCATCCCCGGCGGCCACGCCTACTTCATCGCCAATCGCGGCACGACTGCGATTAACGACTGGATAACTCTCTCCGTCCGCGCCCAGTCCATTGTCGCCATGGATCCTCTCACCGGCCAGACCGGCGTCTCCGAACTCAAGCACAACCCCGACGGCACGCCCCAGCTTCACCTCCAGATCGAAGCTGGCCAGTCCCTCATCCTCCGCTCCTTCACCGACAAGGTCGTCCAGGGTGCCCCGTGGATCGATTGGCAACCGGACGGATCCCCCATTCCCCTCACCGGCACCTGGCAGGTGAACTCCACCCAAGGCGGCCCGACTCTCCCCGCCTCCTTCCAGACCGATAAGCTCGGCTCTTGGACCGACCAGGCCGACCCGGAAGCGCAGCGCTTCGCCGGCAGCGCCACCTACTCCATCTCCTTCGACGCCCCCTCCACCGCCGCGCATTGGTCCATCGACCTCGGCCAGGTCTGCCAGAGCGCGCGCGTAAAATTAAACGGCCAGGACCTCGGCACCGTCTTCACCGCACCCTTTCGCGTCTCGGCGGGCTCGCTTCTGCCCAAAGGAAACCACCTCGAAGTCGAAGTCACCAACGTCTCCGCCAACCGCATCCGCGACCTCGACCAACGCGGCGTGAAATGGAAAATCTTTCACGACCTGAACATCGTGAGCGACAGCGATTCCACCTACCTCCCCTTCGACGCCTCCCACTGGCCCCTCACCCCCTCCGGTCTCCTCGGCCCCGTCACCCTCTGCCCGGAAAAACCCTTTCCCTCACCCCAATAACCTCTCGTCTTCCCCCGTTACCAACCTTGCCCCCGTGGCTACTAACCCCTAAAGTTCATTTCACCCAAAAAGAAACTCAATCCCTCCTCGCAGCTCGATCCTCATGGAAACCCACTCCCTCTCACCCCGCCACTTCACCCTCTGCGCCGCCCTCCTCTTCGCCTTCCCCGTCTTAAGCGCCGCTCAAAGCAGTTCCACCAACGCCGCCCCGACCGAAGTCCATCCGGTCGAGGACGCCTCCCTGCACAAACTCCTCACCAAAGCCGACCCCACCCTCCCCACCCTCTATCTCATCGGCGACTCCACCATGAAAGTCGGCACCACCGGCCAGGAAGGCTGGGGCGACGAACTCGCTCCCTACTTCGACCTCAAAAAAATCAACGTCGTCAACCAGGCCA
>CAJCII010000213.1 GCA_903970335.1 Bacteroidota bacterium
GGTACATTGTCTCGGCAGCTTCCGACCCGACCGTTGCCAGTCGCGCCGGTGCCGATAGACTCTGCGGACGGAACCACAGGTTTATTTATGATGTGTCCATAACAAACAACTGTTCGAGCGACCTCATGTCGCAGTCAGCAAAAGTGCCAGCAGAAACCTTCTAAAACCAAGTCGTAGATAGTACGCGCAAGATGCTCGTAAATCTATTCTGCCTCTGATAACCCATTGTTAACCAAGTAGTGCGCAGGAACGACGGCTACCTAGGGAGGAAGGCACCGTCGCCAGGGACTGCGGCGGTTACCAGCAGAGGGTACAACGGCTACCGATGGAGAATGGGGCAGGCCGGAGGCTGCCCCTCCCCAGGTACAATGACTACCTACGGAGGAAGGAATTTCAGGCGCAACCGGAACAGAAAATCCGGGTTAGAAGACAAGGCCCTAAGATGATGAAGCGAAGACGAACGAACGGAGGTTTCACCCTGGTGGAGCTGCTGGTGGTCATCGGGATCATTGCGATCCTGATGGCGCTGAGTTTTCCGATTTACCGGACGGCGATGGCGCACGCGAACCTGGCGAAGTGTTCGTCGAATTTGCGGAGTATCGGGGTGGCGATGTTGACGTTTGCGGGGGACAACAACGGGAACCTGCCGGAATCGGGCGCGACGATTCCGTATAATTCGGTGGATGCGACGACCGGGCAGAACGGGTGGTGCCAGCAACTGGAGCCTTATCTGGGGGCGGGGACGGGGAAGGGTGGGCCGGGGACGGTGTTCCAGTGTCCCGATTCGAGCCAGACGGTGCCGCAGAACGCGACGTACAGTTATTTTAATGGGGCCCATGCGGCGATGTCGCGGACAAAAGGTTTTGCGCCGGTATCACTGCCGCTGATGCATGGGTCGAGTATGCATATCATGGCGGGGGACATTGCGTTTGGGGGGATGTTCCAAGCGAACGATGCGGACAAGGACGATTATACGCAGGACCCGGCGTTCAACGGGAATGTGGGGACGATCCCGATCCACATGGGGTCGGTGAATATCTTGTTTGCGGACGGGCATGTGGACAATGTGAAGAAGTTCGATCCGGTGGCGATGAGTACGGTGTACGAGGACGACAATACGAGTTATCTTGTTCCTTGAGAGCGGAACGGGCGAAAAGGCGGGCGCGATGATTTTTCACGTTGACGGGGGCGTCATGCGGCCTAGTTTCTGCTTCGTAACCGACACTTTATCGGCATAACATCATTACCATCAAAAAACGACTATGACAAAAATCGGCATTAACGGGTTTGGGCGCATCGGGCGATTGGTTTTCAGGGCCATCGCGGAACAAGGCTTACTTGGAAAATCGGTGGAAGTCGTTGCGGTGAACGATCTTGTGCCAGCGGACAATCTGGCCTACCTGTTGAAGTACGATTCGACGCAGGGGAAATTCAGCGGGACGGTAACGAGCGAGAAGTCGGACCCGAGCGTGGCGGAGGACGATGTTTTGGTGGTGAACGGGTACAAGATCAAGTGTCTGGCGGTGCGGGAAGGCCCGAAGGCGTTGCCGTGGGGCAAGCTGGGAGTGGATTATGTGATCGAATCGACGGGTTTGTACACGGAAGCCGACAAGGCGAAGGGGCACATCGAAGCGGGGGCGAAGAAGGTGATTATTTCAGCACCGGCGAAGGGCGAGGACATCACGGTGGTGATCGGCGTCAACGACGACAAGCTGGACGTGACGAAGCATAATATCATTTCGAACGCGAGCTGCACGACGAACTGTCTGGCACCGGTGGTGTATGTTCTTCTGAAGGAAGGATTTGGCTTGGAAGAGGGCATCATGACGACGGTGCACAGCTATACGGCGACGCAGAAGACGGTGGATGGCCCTTCGAAGAAGGACTGGAAGGGCGGGCGTTCGGCGGCGATCAACATCATTCCGTCGACGACGGGTGCGGCGAAGGCGGTGGGGCTGGTGTTGCCGGAGATCAAGGGCAAGCTCACGGGGATGTCGTTCCGGGTGCCGACGCCGACGGTCTCGGTGGTGGATTTGACGTTCAAATCGACGAAGGAGACGAGCTACGCGGAGATCAAGGCGGCGATGAAGAAGGCGAGCGAGACGTACCTGAAGGGGATCCTGGCCTATACGGAGGACGAGGTGACGTCGTCGGACTTCATTCACGATACGCATTCGAGCATCTTCGACGCGGGGTCGGGCATCGAGCTGAACAGCAAGTTTTTCAAGTTGGTCAGCTGGTACGACAACGAGTGGGGCTATTCCAACCGTTGCGTGGATCTGTTGAAGCTTCTCATTAAATAATCATTCCAACCGGGAGGATCGCGACGGCGGAGGTGTCGTCGCGAGACCCGGACAACCGCTCAATTCCATGGCTAAAATTACGATTCGCGATGTGTCCCTAAAGGGCAAGCGCGTGCTGGTACGGGTCGATTACAACGTACCGTTGCAGGAGACGGACGGGGTGCAGGTCATCACCAACGACAAGCGCATCCGGGAGACGGTGCCGACGATCAAGTATTTGATCGAGCAGGGGGCGCGGATTCTTCTGTGCGCGCACCTGGGGCGGCCGAAGGGGAAGCGAGACCCGAAGCAGAGCCTGTTGCCGGTGGTGAAGCCGTTGTCGGAGTTGATCGGCGTGCCGGTGAAATTTGTGGACGACTGTGTCGGCGAAGTGGCGGAAAAAGCGGCGGCGGAATTGAAGGACGGGGAAGTGGCGCTGCTGGAAAACCTGCGTTATTACAACGAGGAAGAAGCGAACGACGACGGTTTCAGCCAGAAGCTGGCGAAGCTGGCGGATGTCTATGTGAACGACGCCTTTGGGGCGGCGCACCGGGCGCATTCCTCGACCGCAGGAGTGGCAAAATTTGTGCAGACACGGGCAATCGGGTTCCTGATGGAGAAGGAATTGCGGTACCTGGGCGAGGAGTTGGAAAATCCGGGACGGCCGTTTGTGGTGATTTTGGGCGGGGCGAAGGTGTCCGACAAGATCAAGGTGATCGACCGGTTGCTGGACCGGGCGGACACGATTCTGATCGGTGGGGCGATGGCGTATACCTTTGCGCTGGCGCAGGGGAAGAAGATCGGAAAATCGTTGTCGGAGCCGGACAAGGTCGACACGGCGATCCAGGCCCTGGAGAAGGCGAAGGCAAAGGGCGTGAAGTTCCTGCTGCCGATCGACACGTATATTGTGGAGCATTTCGACTTCAAAGCGAAGACGGTCACGCCGGGTGGGCGCTACCTGGCACCGGGCGAGGACATTCCGGACGGCTGGGAAGGCGTCGATATCGGGCCGGAGACGGTGAAGCTGTTTTCTGCGGAAGTGGCCTCGGCGAAGACGATTTTGTGGAACGGACCGATGGGGGTGTTCGAAGTGGCGGAGTGCGCGGTGGGGACTTTTGCGATAGCAAAGGCGATTGCCGCAAACAGTGGGGCGATCAGCATCATCGGCGGCGGGGACTCGGTCTCGGCGGTGAAGAAGGCGGGGGTTTCGAGCAAGGTCTCGTTTATTTCGACCGGAGGCGGAGCATCGCTGGAGTTCCTCGAAGGACAGGAACTACCGGGGGTGGCGAGCATCCCGGACAAGGTGTAGGGAGAGGGAGGTCAAGGCGGTCGGTGACCTGCCGGTGGTTTCAATCGTCTGGAGGAGAATGAAATATATCCAGCTACGATGGAGACATGCGAATCCGGACGAGCCGGTGTGGATTTTCAGCGAGATCGAGGAGGATGGGAGGGAAGTGCGCAAGTTGGAGTGCTTCAAGAACGGATTCTGCGATTTTGCGAGCCGGGAGGAAGCGACGGGGACGACGAAGCTGAGCACGCAACAGTTGCCGGAGATGAGGGAGTTGGGGCGGGACCGGGAGTTCGAGCCGAGGGAGATTACGAAGGAAGAATTCGAGGAAGTTTGGAGAACACGACATTATAAAAGCGACGCAGGAGACTTATGATCAACCGTAAAAAAATCATTGCAGGGAACTGGAAAATGAACAAGACGCAGGCGGAGGCGCGCGTCGTGGTGGGGGACATCATCCGGGAGATCGGGCGGTTCGACTCGGCGGAGATCGTGGTGTGCCCGCCGTTTACGGCACTGTCGGCGGTGAGCGAGTTGTTGGGTTCGGTGACGAACATCCGGCTGGGGGCGCAGAACATGCACGAGGCGGCCTCGGGCGCGTATACGGGAGAGATTTCGGCGGCGATGCTACGGGAGCTTTATGTGCGGTACGTGATCCTCGGGCACTCGGAACGGCGGCAGTATTTCCATGAGGACAATGCGACGGTGAACCGGAAGACGAAGGCCGCGTTGGCTGCGGAACTGCGACCGATCGTGTGCGTGGGCGAGACGTTGCCGGAGCGGGAGTCGGACCAGTGGAAGACGGTGCTGGAAACGCAGCTCGTCGAGAGTCTGGCGGGATTCGGGGACAAGGAACTGGCGGACATCATCCTGGCGTACGAGCCGGTGTGGGCGATCGGGACGGGCAAGACGGCCTCACCCGCGCAGGCGGAGGAAGCGCACCAGTGGATCCGGAAGGTGCTGGCGACGAAGTTCAGCGCGGCGGCGTCCGAGCGGATCCGCATCCAGTACGGCGGGAGTGTGAAGGCGGAGAACGCGAAGGAGCTGCTGTCGAAGCCGGACATCGACGGGGCGCTGGTGGGCGGGGCGAGCCTGGACGCGCGGGGGTTTGCGGGGATTATCAAAAACGCTTGCCTCGAGTAGGGGAAAGCGCGAGGCTTAGCCCCCTTATGTTTTGGACCAATGCCCTGATAGTCGTACTGCTTTCCCTGTTCGTGATCGACGCCGTGCTGATGTGCCTGGTGATTCTGATGCAGCGGAGCAAGCAGGAGGGTCTCGGCGCGGCGTTCGGCGGCGGGCTGACCGAATCGGTGTGGGGGGCGCAGACCTCGAATGTGCTGGTGAAGGGCACCGTGTGGATGGCGTTGATTTTCTTTATCCTGAGCATTAGCCTGGCGCGGCTTTACACCTACCGGGCGACGCAGATGGAAAAGGTCTCGGCGGTGCAGGAAGCACTGATGAAGACGTCGAACACGGCAGCGCCGACGGCGCCTCCGGCGAACGCGCTGACGACGCCGGTGGCTCCGACCACAGCCCCGCTCACCCCGCCCGCGATGACGACCTCGACCAACGCGCCTGCGGCGACGGCTCCGAGTGTACCGGCTCCCGCGGCGCCCACAACGCCAGCCCAACCCGCGGCGAAGTAGCATGGGTGTTTCCGGTACGAGGTCATACCGGAGAGCGATCCCCGTCGTTTGGGTGGCGGGGATAGCGACGCTTTTTCTGGCGTTCTTTTATTTTTTGGGCGGATGGAGCCTGAGCAGCGAGGCGGACCTGACGTTGTGCAACGGGGACGAGCCGCAGACGCTGGACCCGGCGATCATCACCGGGCAACTGGAGGGGCGGATCGCGCTGGCGTTGTTCGAGGGGCTGACGACGCGGAACGCGCAGGGGGACATTATTCCGGGGATGGCGGAGAGCTGGACGAGGTCGCCGGACGGGCTGACGTACACGTTCAAGATCCGGGCCGACGCGAAATGGAGCAATGGAGACCCGCTGACGGCGCAGGATTTCCTGAATTCGTGGGAGCGGGCGCTGAGTCCGGAGACGGCGTCGGAGTATTCGTACCAGCTCTATTACCTGGTGAATGGCGAGGCGTATGGGACGGGGAAGCTGAAAGATTTTTCCCAGGTGGGAGTAAAAGCGCCGGACGACCGGACGCTGGTGGTGACGCTGTGGCACCCGACAGCCTATTTTCTGGAGCTGACGTCGTTCCAGACGCTGTGCCCGGTGCATCTGCCGACGGTGAAGAAATACGGCAAGGACTGGACGAAGCCGGGGAAGATGGTGAGCAACGGGCCGTATGTGCTGAAGGAGTGGCGGTTAAACGATTACATTTTGCTGGAGGCGAATCCGTATTACTGGCGGCCGGTGCCGATTCACCGGATCAAGGTACTGCCGACGAACAACCCGACGGCGTGCTTCAACCTGTTTTATTCGCACAAGACGGATCTGATCATGGACAAGGGGAGCATTCCGGCGGAGCTGGTGCAGTCGATCAAGGACAAGCCGTATTTTCATTCCGAGCCGTTCGGGGGGACGGCATTCATGCGGTTCAATGTGAAGCGGAAGCCGTTCGACGATGTGCGGGTGCGGAAGGCGCTGGCAATGGCGCTGGACAAGGAGGACATCGTGACGAAGATCACGCGGGCAGGCGAGAAGGCGGCGGATACGCTGGTGCCACCGGGGAATGCGGGATATACGTCACCGCAGGGGCTGCCCTATAATGTGGCGGAAGCGCGGCAATTACTGGCGGAGGCGGGTTACCCGGACGGAAAGGGGTTTCCGACGGTCGACCTGCTCTACGCGAAGCGGGGGACGAGCGATAATGCGGCAGCGGAAATCCAGGCACTGTGGAAGCGGGACTTGGGGATTACCTCGATTCGTTTGCGGGGGCAGGAGTGGAAGGTGTACCTGAACAGCATGGAGGAGATCGATTTCGATCTTTGCCTTTCCGCGTGGGTGGGGGACTACAGCGATCCGCAGACGTTTCTGGACATGTTTGTGACGGACGGGGGGAACAACGATACGGGGTGGAGCGATCCGACGTACGACCAGATGCTGGAGACATCGGAGAACACGGCGGACCCGGCGAAGCGGATGCAGATCATGCACGATATGGAGAAGATTCTGGTGGAGGACGAGGTGCCGATCGTGCCGATCGATTTTCTGGTGGGGGTTTCGCTGTACGAGCCGGGGAAGCTGGGCGGGTTCGAGCCGAATTTTGTCGACGACCACCGTTGGGGCGAGTTTTACATACCGAAGGGGAACCCGTGAGTGCGATTATTTTTCGACGTCTGCTCCAGGCGATTCCGGTGCTTTTCATTGTGGTGACGTTGACTTTCCTGCTGGTGCGGAGCGCGCCGGGGAACCCGTTTTCGACGGAGAAGAAGATTCCGCCGGAGATCATGGAGGAACTGGAGAAGCAGTACGATCTGCACGGGACGATCTGGCACCAGTACGGGCAGTACATGGCGAAGGTGGCGCGGGGGAACCTGGGGATTTCGACGCAGTACCGGAACCGGACGGTGAACGAGATCATCGCGCAGACGCTGCCGGTCTCGATGACGCTGGGGTCGCTGGCCTTCTGTATGGCGATGGCGATCGGTATTACGGTGGGGGGCTGGGCGGCGGTGCGACACAACCAGGCGGGCGACCGGATGCTGATGATACTGGCGTTGCTGGGGATTTCGGTGCCGAGCTTTGTGCTTGCGCCGATTATGGTGCTGATTTTCGCGATCTGGCTGCAGGTGCTGCCGGTGGCGGGGTGGGGCTCGCCGGACCAGATTATTTTGCCGGCGATTTGCCTATCGATTCCGTTTGCGGCGGCGATTGCGCGGTTGACGCGGGGGAGCCTGCTGGAGGTGCTGAAGCTGGATTTCGTGCGGACGGCGCGGGCGAAGGGGCTTTCGGAAGACGCGGTGTTGTTCCGGCACGCGCTGAAGGTGGCGATCCTGCCGATCATCGGATTCAGCGGTCCGGCGGCGGCGGGGATCCTGACGGGGTCGATTGTTATCGAGACGTTATTCGATATTCCGGGGATCGGGCCATTTTTCGTGAACAGCGCGGAGAACGCCGATCCGTTCATGACCTCAGGGGTGGTGCTGGTTTTCAGTTCCTTTCTGATTCTTTTTAATCTGGTGGCGGACATTCTTTATTACGTGGTGGACCGACGGGTGAAGCTCGAATGAAAACGCTGGGACTATTTTTCCAAGTCGTGCGACGCGATCCGTTCCTGGTGGCTTGCGCGCTTTTTTTGGTGGGGGTGACGACGCTGGCTTTCGTCGGCGTGCATTTTACGGGCTACACCTACGACCAGATCAGCAACGATTCGCTGCTGCAGCCATCGGGCGCGCACTGGTGCGGGACGGACATCAATGGGCGGGACCTGCTCACGCGGACGCTGTCGGGGGCGCAGATTTCGCTGGTGGTGGCGGCGCTGGGAGCGCTGGTGAGCCTGACGATCGGGGTGAGCTACGGGATGATCAGCGGGTATGTGGGGGGACGGGTGGACAATGTGATGATGCGGGTGGTGGAGATCATTTACTCGCTGCCGACGCTGGTGCTGGTGATCGTGCTGGTGACGAGCCTGGACCAGACGGTGTCAAACCTGATGCGGAGCGTGGGGCTGACGCAAATACCGCCGCGGCTGGTGCTGATTGTATTGTTCCTGGGGCTGACGGAGTGGCTGACGATGGCGCGGATTATTCGGGGACAGGTGTTGGTGCTGAAGGAGCAGGCGTTCGTGCAGGCGTCGCTGGCGCTGGGGCAATCGCATTGGAATATCCTGTGGCGGCATTTGCTGCCGAACCTGGGAGGAATTATTGTGGTGTACCTGACGCTGACCATCCCGGCAATCATGCTGGACGAGTCGTTCATGAGCTTCCTGGGGGTGGGGGTTCCGTCGCCGCTGGCGAGTTGGGGGACGCTGATTTCGGAGGCGGCGACGTCGATCAATCCGATCCGGGTGTATTGGTGGATGCTGCTTTTCCCGGGCGGGTTGATGGCGCTGACGTTGCTGGCGCTGAATTTTCTGGGGGATGGGTTGCGGGATGTGTTGGATCCGAGGGGGAGGAGCTGAGGAGCTTTCAGCGTGACCAGCGCCGATTTTTGGGACAGCCTTGGCGGATGTCCGCGTTTGCACGCATGATTCCCGATTTGCAGGCTTCCTTTGCCTGCGAGGATGTGCGGGTCGAGGCGAGCGGGGCGCATACGATCGTGGGGATCGTGAATTTTATCGGGGCGCCGAAGCTGCCGATCCAGATCATCAAGTTGTGCGTGTGGACGCGGTGGTCGTCGGGGGTGGGCAATTTCGAGCAGGTGACGCGGTTGATGGCGCCGGACGAGGTGACGGTGCTGGCGGAGGCGACGACGGGGTTTCACCTGGACAACGAGAACAGCCATACGACGAACGTGAACATTTTCGGCGGGGTCTTTTTCAAGGAGGCGGGGGCGCACCATATCGAGATTCTGCTCGATGGGGAATTGAAGCTGCATTTTCCGATGCGAGTGGTGCTGATGCCGCCGCCGACGGCGTAAGGTGAGGCGCGTCCGGTCATGAGCTTCTGGAAACAACTGGTGGAGCGGTTTCGTCCCGAAACGGGGGAGGAGGCGGACTGGGAGGCGCTGTTGATCGAGGCGGACCTGGGGGTGACGCTGGCGACGGAGTGGGTGGCGGAGCTGACGAAGGAGGGGCTGGCGCGCTCGCCGGAGAAGGCGGAGATTTTTTTGCGGGAGAAGATGACGAAGCTGGTGCGGATTCCGCCGCCGTTGCCGATCCGGGAGAAGCCGGAGACGATTCTGCTGGTGGGGGTGAACGGGAGCGGCAAGACGACGACGGCGGCGAAGCTGGGTGCGCGGGCGAAGCAGGAGGGACGCAAGGTGCGGCTCGGCGCGGCGGATACCTTTCGCGCGGCGGCGACGGAGCAACTGGAGGCGTGGGGCGGGCGGCTGGAGATTCCGGTGACGACGGGCGCGGCGGGGAGCGATCCGGCGAGCGTGGCGGTGCGGGCGTGGCTGGCGGCGCAGGAGGCGGGGGAGGATCTCCTCATTATCGATACGGCGGGGCGGCAGGCGAACAAGCGGAATCTGCTGCTGGAATTGCAGAAGGTGAAGCGGAGTTTGCAAAAGAAGGAGGCGACGGTGCCGCATCACACC
>CAJCII010000214.1 GCA_903970335.1 Bacteroidota bacterium
TCTGGATCGCCGCTAAAAAATAGGCCTGCAGCATCACAAATAACGCCGACATGTAGAAAATGGTAAACGCAAAACAGATCGCGCTCGCCACCGGATTGCGGTTCAGAATCACCGCCAGTCCGCAGACGATCATCGCCGTCGAGAAGAACCAGAAAAAAAGCGCGTACATGGCGAAAGGTAAACCGATTTTAAAGCGGAGGTCCGGAGCGGTGATGAAATCCAATTCGAGCCATGGTCCCTTCTCCGTTGCGTCCTCCTCTTACTTGTTCGCGTCCCACTTGTGAATCGGCTTGGGCAGCGTCCCGCCCAACTCGTACAGCTTCGCCTTGTCGTGCACCATCTCGGCGCGGGTCAACCCGGTGATGGCATAGTCCTTCAGCAGAAAAATCGCTTCCTCCGGACACACCTCCTCGCACAGCCCGCAGTAAATGCAGCGAATCATGTCGATGTCGAACTCCTTCGGCGCCTTCTCCACTTTCGCGTGTGGCGAATCCAGCGGAATCTCCCCCGGCTTGATCCGGATCGCGCGCGGCGGACAGATAAACTCGCAGAGCTGGCAACTCACACACTTCTCGCGCCCCTCTTCGTCGTGCACCAGCGTCGGCGCTCCCCGATAGCCCTCCGGCATCGGCCACTTCTCCTCGGGATACTGCATCGTCACTTTCCGACGCCCCGTCAGGTGGTCGATGAAATGACGCGCCGTGATCGTCATGCCCTGCAAAATGCCCGGCAGATACAGATTCTCGAACCACGATAGTTTCGGGCGAGATACGATCATGACATAATCGTAACTTAAGCAACGCCGGTGACAACGAGTTTGTTTGACGATTTTCCGGCCTCGAAAAAATCCCGCCCGCGCTCCTCCCGCTCTGGCCAATACTTTCGTCATGTCAATCCGCTCGATAAATTGCACACTGATCGGATGCGCGTCCTGTTGATCAATCAGGTTTTCACACCCGATCCGCAGGCCACCAGCCAATATCTGGGACGACTTGCCGAGGAGTTGGCCCGGCGCGGTTACCAGGTCACCGTTCTCACCTCCCGCCGCGATTACGATCGACCAGGGAACATGCACCCCTCCCACGATACTTGGCGCGGCGTCGATATCGTTCGCGTCTGGCACACCGGCTTCGGCTACTCCACCCCCCTCCGCCGAATCATCGACTTCCTCTCTTTCCTGTTCGCCGCACTCGTGCGAGGACTTCTCCTCCGCCGCCCCGATGTCGTCGTCGCCCTCACCACCCCCCCGCTCGTCGCCGTTCTCGGTGCCATCCTTGCCCTGCGCTGGAACGCCCGCTTCGTCTCTTGGGTCATGGACCTCAACCCCGACCAGATCGTCGCCCTCGGTTGGCTCAAGCCCGATACCCTCCTCGCCCGCCTGCTTGAAAACGCATCCCGCTGGAGCCTCCATCGCGCCACGCGCATCGTCGTCCTCGATCCCTACATGCGAGAACGACTCCTCGCCAAAGGCATCCCGCAGACAAAAATCGACGTCATTCCCCTCTGGCCGCAGACCGAAGTCGCCTTCGACCCCGCCGGACGCAAGAGTTTCCGTCGGGAACACAAGTTGGAGAACCAATTCGTCGTCATGTACGCTGGCAACCACACCCCCTGCCATCCGCTCGATACCCTCGTCAAGGCCGCGGAACTTCTCCGGGAAGACCCCCGCATCCGCTTTTGCTTTGTCGGCGGCGGCATCGATTGGCTTCGACTCCGCAACCGCGCCCGCGAGGAACATGCTGCCAACATGATCTTCCTTGGTTACCAACCGTTCGACCGCCTGCCCGCCGTCCTCTCCGCTGCGGACCTCCAGGTCGTCGTCATGGGCGCTCCGTTTGTCGGCATTTCCCATCCCTGCAAGGTCTACAACT
The DNA here is from genome assembly GCA_903970335.1 of Bacteroidota bacterium. Classification (GTDB taxonomy): domain Bacteria; phylum Verrucomicrobiota; class Verrucomicrobiia; order Methylacidiphilales; family UBA1321; genus JABDGH01. The sequence continues at coordinate 1,872 of CAJCII010000214.1, forward strand.
TTCTCGCCGCGCAGCGCCCCTTTCTCTACATCGGACCGGAACGCAGCCACATCGCCGACCTTATCCGCGACGCGGGACTTGACCAATTCGCCTCCTCCTTCCGCCATGGCGAAGCCCAGCTTTTGGCCGATGATCTGCGTCGTCGCGCCCAAGCCTTTGCCGATGGTCTGGCATCGCCGCCTTGGCCGAAAAACCACCCTTCCGGGCTTGTCTCCGAAGCCTCCGCTCTCCCAAAAATCATCGCGAACCTGGGCGGATAAATCGAACCCCTTGAGAGCGATAACTTACTTGGAAAGATGAATTATCTTGTGCCCGAATTTTCTTGCGTCGTCACTTTCTTACCTTAGCATCCGCCATAAGGTAAGTTGACGTTCGGTGCTAGGTGAGTTTGAGCTCAGTGGCAGCGTAGATCCGATCCCGGAGACATCAGCAAGCCATCCAAGAAGGAAATAATGAGCGTAAAACTCTATGTGGGCAACCTGCCCTTTAGCATGACGGAAAACGACCTGACCGATCTCTTTGCCCAGGCGGGCAATGTCGCCCGGGTTCAATTGATCAATGATCGCGTCACGGGTCGTCCCCGTGGTTTCGGCTTTGTCGAAATGGGCACGGCCGACGAAGCCCAGGCGGCAATCGCCAAGTTCCATGGCCAGGAAATCAATGGCCGTGCCTTGACCGTTAACGAAGCGCGTCCGATGGAACAGCGCGAAGGTGGCGGTGGTGGCGGCGGCGGTGGATACCGTGGCGGTGGCGGCGGTGGTGGCGGCCGCGGCGGAGACCGTGGTGGCCGTGGCGGAGACCGTGGTGGTCGCGGCGGAGACCGTGGCGATCGTGGTGGCCGTTACTAAGCCCCAGCTTCTCACAGCACTTTAACAAAAAGCGGTCCGGCTCGCTGGACCGCTTTTTTGTGTTCCAATGTAGCGGCGGTCTATGACCGCCATCGGCATCCCCTTCGCCTAGGTAGCCGTTGTACCTCTGCGGGTA
>CAJCII010000215.1 GCA_903970335.1 Bacteroidota bacterium
GCGGAGACGCTGAACATCGGCGCAGGCGGGACGTTGGGGACGGGGGCGTTTGCGTCGGCGTATGTGCTGCCGAATGCGACGAGTTCGACGTTGGGCGGCGTGGTGGTGGGGACGGGGTTGACCGCAACCAGTGGGACGCTGAGCATCAATTACGGCACCGCAAGCGGCACGGCGTTGCAGGGAAATTATCTCAGTGCGTCGGTGTTGCTGGCGGGCACAAACGCGGTCAACGGACCGAACGGGCTGCACGCTTTCAACAGCGACGGCTCGACTTCGTTTCCGTATGGGGTGACGAGCGTGGGTGGGTCGAGCGGGATGGCGAGTTCGACGAATGGGAACTTCGTCTTTAATTTCGACGGGGACACGGCGGGCTATACCGCGCCCAATTCCGATACGGAATTTACTGTGGTGAACTGGAACGCGAGCAACACCAATTCCGGCGCGGAGATCGGGTGCGCGGTGATGACGGTGCAGGCGTGGTACCAGACGGCGACATGGTCGGCTTCGGCGAATGCGTTGACGTTGACCGGGACGGGCGCGGGGACCTCGGCTTCGATCACCGGAGTGGTGGCGGGTCAGGGCGTGGCGACGAATGGGGTTTGGGACGGGGCGGTGGTGGCGTCGGTCTCGGGGACGACGGTGACCTTGACGCCGCCGAGCGGACAGACTTATTCGACCTTTGCGGCCAACTCGGGGACCGGGGATGTGGTGTGCTTCTTCGATCGGAACACGACGGCTTCGTGCTCGTGGACGGGGTCGAGCGCGACTTCGATCACGGTGGGTTCGGCCAACACGGCGATTGCGGTCGGTGACATGGTGACGGGGACGAACATCCCGGCGGGGGACACGGTGGCGACGGTGACGAGCAGCACGGCGTTTACCCTGACGACGGCGACGACAGGGACCGGGAGCGGCACGACCTTGACGTTTACGCCTCCGGCCTTCTACGCGACGAACGGCGGCGGGCCAACGCCGCCCGGTGGAGGAACGATCACGTATAATGGGCCAGTGGGTTCGCAGTTTGCGGCGGTGCCGTTGAACCGTCCGGCTTCGCTCATTCCGGGCACGGGGCAGTTTGTCTTCAACTCGAACAACTACGACATGCGGCAGTTCGAGATCAGCGCACCGGGGGCGTCCGGGTTGGACCCCGGAAATTACTCATTTCTGGTGACCGATTTTCAGAACCAACTTTTTCGGATTCCCTATTGGCAGCAATATTCCTATCAGCCGTCCGATCCGGGTTGGCTCGATGCGTTTTCGGTCAGCCCGCTGACCGGTCTGGTCAAAATCTACCGGCATTTGCTCATCGGCAACACCGGAGTGGATGGCGGCACGGCCACGCCGTACCTCGACATCGAAGCGCAGGGGCCACGAGTCGAATTGCACAACACGAACGACACGCTGGCCTTTGAGGAGATCGACACGAACAATTCGTGGCAGGTAGGCGTTTACAATCCGACCGGATCGACCTCGGGCGGGATCACGGCGGGGACGCTGCAATCGTACTTCGGATGCAATTCGTCCGGCGAGGTTGGCTCGCTTTCCAATTCCGTGACTGGCTATGGGGGCGATGCGCCGACGTTCGTCAACATCCTCGACGACGGGACCACGGCCCACAACCTCATCCTGCCGTACACCATTTCGACGGCGAACAACCAGCTTTTGCTTTCGGCGTGGCCGGGGGGCGGGGTGGACAACTCGTGCTCGATCATCGTGCGTCACAACGGTTACAACGTGAACGATTACTACGTTTACGGAGGGAACGCTTCCTCCGGTTACGGCCACCAGTTTTGGACGGGTGGCGCGCAGGGGTCGCAGACGAAAAAGTTTGGGATCTACAACGATTACACGGTGGTGACGAACGAGCCGCTGGCGGTGGACACGGCGGGGTACGGCCTACAAGTGAAGGAAGGCTCCAACGCGAAGCAGGGGACGGCGACGCTGGTGGCCGGGACGGTGACGGTGAGCAACACGAGCGTGACGGCGAACAGCCGGATTTTTCTGACCGAGGAGAATTTGGGAACGGTTTCCGTTCCGCAAGCAGTCGCGATTACAGCGCGGACCGCTGGAACATCGTTCACGATCACGTCGGCGAGTGCCACGGACACCTCAACGGTGGCGTGGGAGATTTTCGAGCCTGCGCCGTAAGCCGGATTGATCGACGGAATTTTTTGGAGACAGGGAAAACAACGATGAAAAAGATATTATCTATGATGGTGCTCGCCGCCGGTGCGGTCGGGCTGGTGGCGGGTCTGACGGGATGCGGAACGACGACGACGGGAATGTCCTCGACTTCCGCGAGCGCGACAACGAACTCGATCGAGGCGTCGTTGCCGCTGGTGCGCACGGGTGCGGCGGTGACGACGGGGGCGGTGCTGAATTTCGCGGTGAAGCAGAGCGGAACGCGGACGAAGCTGGCGAACGAGATGTACTCGGCGGCGAACGCGGTCTACTCGCTCTCGGGCGGGACATTTCCGACCCCGGCGCAATTCCAGGCGAGCATTGTGTCGTTCGGCGGGACGCAGGCGGACGCTAATTACGCCCAGTTCTCGACGGCGATTGCCGGGCTTTACGCGAGCTATTACCCGAAGCTGGCGAGCGGCGACGGCAAGACGGCGGCGGACTTGCTGAATGCGATTGCGGGGGGAATCGAGGACGCGACGGCGTCCTATGCGACAGTTCCGGTGGCGGCGAATTGAATCGCGCCAGGACTGACGAGCGGCGGCGGTCGGGTGACCGCCGCTGTAACGCGACTACGGATAAGAGAATAAATCAGATTAATTGAATTAAGTTTATTTTGAGAAACAAAACTACCTTTCACATCCCAAAACAGGCAACTAATGTCTACCGATGTGAACCTATGCTTACCTGTGCATTTGGCATTGACCGTGGGGGATCATTTACCCCATTGTGTTCTAATGGAGTGGGGCAGCCGGGCGAGGGTAGATGATTCCCGAGGTGTAATTTGCTATTGCGTCTACCGGGACTATCTTGCACTTGACCTCCTTGCAAACGCTGCCAAAATTACTGGTTCGTGACTCAAGAAGAAATCGACAAAGTAAAACAGGAAGCTCAAAAACAAGGAATTGATTTGACCCAAATCGCCATACTTTATGGAGGCACCCAAGGTGCACCGTCGCAAATGGGGTCTTTTTCCCCTGATGGAACACCGCTTGGTTCTACCGGACTTCCCTTATCCGCAGATGAAATCACTGGATTCCTCTACCTAGGCGCTGACTAACCATGAGCACCCTTAGCCCTAAACTGACACCTATTATTGAAGCCGTTCGTCATGAAATAAAGGCAGCAAAGGCCGTTAGACCGCTTCCTGAATTGAAGGCGATGATTAGAAATGCCTCTCGCCCAGCGGGGCTTTTTTCAAGCGCACTACGCCGTAGATTCGGCCTGATTGCTGAAATCAAGGCGAAATCTCCCTCGGCGGGAAATATGCGTTCCGAAAACGTAAAAGACGCTTATACCGCCTATGAGAATAGCCATGCGGTGAACGCTATTTCCGTGCTCACGAATAAAGATCATTTCGGCATGTCGATTGAAAAGCTTGCCGAAGCTCGCGAGCGTTTCTCCAAGCCTATTCTGCGCAAGGATTTTATCCTTGATGAATACCAGATTTTTGAAGCAAAGGCTTTTGGAGCCGATGCCATTCTTTTGATGGCTAACGTGCTCGATAAAGGCAAGCTTCACCGCTTTTGGCAAGTGGCCACCGATATTGGTTTGGAGGTACTGTTTGAAGCTCATACCTCTGCCCAAATTAGAATGATCCCGAAAGGTGCTACCATCTGCGGGATTAATTGCCGGATTATGGATTCGGCGGACCGTCAGTCGATCCTTCCAGTTTCTTACACTCTTTCCCGTAAGTTTTATAAATTCATCGGAGACAGCACGACCAACCTCAGTCGTTTTGATCTTGTCGCCGATCTTCCTCATGCTTGCATTAAGGTGGCGGAAAGCGGTATTTCCACAGGCACTATCCTCTCCGTCAAAGAACTCAACTATAATGCCGCATTAGTTGGAACGTCACTCTTAATGGCCCCGGAAGGCATCCATTCAGCACTACAAAAATTTGAGGAAGTTCTAACCGGTCAAACCGAAAAAATGCCCGTTGAAAATACCGGTTTAGTTCATTCTCACGCCTAATGTAGTAGGTGGCAACCGACGCCAACGCTTTCTTCAAACTGCTGGCGCGTGCACTTCAGCCATGTCCGTAGCCAAGTGCAAGAACATCGGTAGTTCGCTCTTCCGACGATTCTATCGATAAGCGAACTCGTTCACGTATTAAAGTCTTTGATCGTGTTCTTCACGATCAGACTCCCTTCCAAGCTCTACTTGTCGTCATCGGTAATAACGATTATTTTACCTTGGCGGAAACGAGCGTGACGTTATCGACGGGCACGTTCTCGAAGGGTCCTTTGGTCGTAGTCTGGACCTGCGCCATCTTGTCGATCACGTCGAGGCCCTTGGTGATCTTGCCGAAGACGGCATAACCGGCGCTGTTGTCGTTGGGGTCGAGCGCGGCGTTATCGACGAGGTTGAGGAAGAACTGCGAGGTGGCGCTGTCGGGGTCGTTCGTGCGGGCCATGGAGATCGTGCCGCGGAGGTTCTTCAGGCCGTTGGAGGCTTCGTTCTTGATCGGAGGCTGGGTGTCCTTTTGCGTCATGTCGGGAGTGAAGCCGCCGCCCTGGACGACGAAGCCGGGGATGATGCGGTGGAAGATGGTACCGTCATAGAAGCCGCTTTTGACGTAGGAAATGAAGTTGGCCGTGCTGATCGGGGCGTTCTTCGGGTCGAGCTGGATATCGATTTCGCCCAAGCTGGTCTTCAGGATGACGACGGGCGCGGAGGAATCGTCGGCGTGCGCGGACGGGACGGAGAGGAAGCCGATGGCGACGGCGATAAGAGCAAAGATGGGGAGAAAGGAAGAACGGTTCATGGTGCCTATTTCAGGGGACGGCGGGGGAAAGTCACGCCGAAAATGGCAATTCGGAGCAAACGCGACTAACCCACTGTCGGCGCGGGAACGGTGCCGGGTGGCCGCTGCGGCATCCAGTCGATCTTGCGGCGCAGGAAGGCGAGCCAGCCGAAGACGGCACCGAGCTGCCGCATGATCTGGAAGACGAACGGCTCGGTGAGAGTGGCGCCGAGCGACTGGACCCAGAGTTTGCGGGAGAGGGGGATACCGAGCCAACGTTGATAGAGGACGATGGAGTAGGCGTGGAGGGTAAGGTCATAGATGAGTTTGACGATAATTAATTTAACGATAAAGGCGTCGAGAAAGTGGCGAATCGAGAGAATGGCGATCAAAACCACTGCCGCCGCCAGAGCGTAGATGGGGAGCAGAAGGTCGAGCGTTTTCAGGCAGAGCATGTAGCGTCCGACCGCGCCGTAACGACCGTTACCGACCATGTCGTGGTACTTGAAGTGCGTGGCGATAAAGCCCGCAAACCAGCGGCGGCGTTGATTGAGGAAAGTGGATACGGAAGCGGGGGCATCGGTGGTTCCGCGGGCATCGACGAAGGTCTTTACCGTTACAGGATGGCCGGAATCGTAGGTATTCCGGTAAATGCGATGAGTCAGCTCGTAGTCCTCGACCCAACTGGAGGTGTCGAATCCACCGGCCGATTCCAGCACCGTGCGGCGATAGGCGGCGAAGGCCCCGGAGATGAGCAGGAGCATGTCGTACTGCATGAAAGTCAGCCGCCAGAGGAAGCCGCGGGCGTACTCGAAGGTCTGGAAGAACTGAAAGAAGCCCGCCCACGAGGTCCGCTGGCAGACCGGGGTCAGGACGCCCCCGGCAATGCCGAGTCGGGGTTCTTCGGCAAAGCCGTCGCGGAGGGCGGCGAGCGCCTGGGGCTCGAGGTAGGTATCGGCGTCGAGGGTGACGACGATCTCGCCTTGGGCCATCTGCCAGCCGAGGTTGAGCGAATCGGCCTTGCCGGAATTGGGCTTGCGCAGGACGCGCAACGCGGGCCAGCGGTCGGAACGTCCGAGGGCGCGGTTGCCGGTCGACTCGAAGACGACGCCGTACTCACTGGTTAGCCAGTCGACCATGGAATCGGTCGAGCCGTCGTCCAGGACGATGATTTCGTCGGCAGGCTCGGTCTGGGCGCGGAGATCGCGGAGGCATTCGGGCAGGACGAGCCGCTCATTCCGGGCGCAGATCAGGACGGTCAGGGTGGGGCGCGGTCCGGGCGAGGGCGGGGCGGAGGCCTTCGCGCGACGGAGGCGGTCCTGCCGCATCACGGCGATCTGGCTCGACACGACCATGAAGCCGAGCAGGAGCGAGTCGTAGGAGATGTAGACCAGGCCGATGCTCCAGGCCGCGACGCCCCGGAACGCAAACGAGGCATAGAGCGTGAAAAGAAGGACACCGACGACGGAACTGAAGAGAAGGGGCCAGCGGAGGGATTGCACGGGAAGGGTATAATAGCAGAAATCGTGGATAAAACGACCCGGCGTGCGGTTTGGACGCTTTTACCGAACGACGGATTCAGTTCTAAACCGGGGATTTATTCTCGGTTGCGGGCCGATCTCGAGAAAAAGCCGTCTACGTTCGAGAGCAAGGGATCGTTCGGGACACGAACGAGCTTGCTTTCGCGAACCGATGAAGACATATTGTCCTCATGCGCGTCATCAAGCCCTCCCGCTTGCGGGAGTATGGAGATGCGCACGCGCGAGCGCGGAAATCGCTCGAAAATTGGCATGCCATGACTCGGAGAGCGTCCTGGCACCATTTCGTCGATGTCCGAAAAACGTTCGGAAGCGCGGACGAGGCGAAAGTAAAAAGCGGCAAAACCGTGGTGATCTTCGATATTGGAGGCAATAATTTTCGGATGATTTGCGCGATTCACTACGATCGTCAAAAAGTCTACGTGCTTCGCTTCCTGACTCACGCTGAATACGATAAAGGCAACTGGAAACTAACCCTATGAAAACATCCAAACTGGCTTGGAAAAGTTTTGCGGAGGTGCCGCGCACGTACGAAGCCTTGTGCCAAGTCCACCTACCGCGTCCGCTCCACGACAAAATCGATCTGGAGAATGCGACCGAGATTGTCGATTTCCTCGCCGGGCATGACCTCAACGCCGATCAGGAAGACTACCTCGATCTACTCTCCGATTTGGTTGAGGAATATGAGGAGGAGCAAACGCCCTTCAAGACCGCCAGGCTTTCCGGCCTCGCCGCCCTCAACTATCTCCTCAAGGAAAACGACCTCAATCCCACCGGCCTCTCACGTATCCTTGGCGTGGACAGGACCCTGGGCGGCAAGATCCTTCGGGGAGAACGCTCCCTGACCGTCGACCACATGAAAAAACTGGGGCGTAGATTTGCCGTCGATCCCGGAATTTTTGTGGCGTAACCATCGGGCCAGACTCTTCGCCATCTTCAGTTAAACCCAGGGGTATGCGGTCACATTTTGTGTCCGCATTACTCTTACCTCACTTCTTCCCCGCCCCCACCCAATCCTTGTACACCGCCAGCGATTTCTCGATCACCGGCACCGCCTCCAGTGCGGGCAGGATGTCGTCCACCACCACTTTCTTGGCTTCGAGCGTCTTGTAGTCCTCGAAGAACCGGCGGATGACCGCAATCCGGTGCTTGGGCAGCTCGTTGATGTCCCGGTAGGTGTTGTACTCGGGATCGTTCACGCCCACGGCGATGATCTTATAGTCGAGCTCGTCTTGGTCCATCATGGTCATCAGGCCGATGGGCCGGGCGGCGATGAGCGTGAGCGGGTAGACCGGTTCCGCGCCGAGGATGAGCACATCGAGCGGATCGCCGTCGTCCGCCAGCGTTTTGGGAATAAACCCGTAGTTGGCGGGGTAGAACACGGCGGAGTGGAGCACCCGGTCCAGCTTCAGCAGACCGGAGGCCTTGTCGAGTTCGTACTTGTTCGAGCTGCCCAGCGGAATCTCCACCACCGCGGTGAAGAGCGAGGGCTTGCCTGGGTCGACATCGTGCCAGGCATGGAAAGGGTGAGTGCGGCGAAAGGGTTCCAGCGATTTCATAGCGGATGCGAAAGTGTCAGGCCGGGGCGGGAAGCACAAGCCATTCTGATGTTCAGAACTGTCAAAATTGCGAGAATTCTGTTTAAGTTGGACGAAATGAACCCGGGCCTGGACGAATTTCAACGGCGGCTTGGCCATGTCTTCGCCGACGGGGAGCTGCTTCGCCAGGCGCTGACCCATGCCTCGTTCGGACACGAAAAACGCCAGCGCGTGCCCGACAACCAGCGGCTCGAATTCCTCGGTGACGCCGTCCTGCAACTCGCCGTCACGGAGGAACTCTACCGGCGTTTTCCGCATCTGCCGGAGGGGCGGCTCACCGTGCTCCGCGCCCGCTTGGTGAACCGCAATCACCTTCAGGGTTTGGCGCAGGAACTCGGCCTCGGCGGGGAATTGATCCTCGGTCGCGGCGAGGAAAACAGTCAGGGCCGGGAGCGACCGTCGATCCTCGCCGATGCCATGGAAGCGGTTTTCGGCGCGATCTTCGCGGAGGCGGGATGGGAGGCGGCACGGGCGATCGTTTTGCGCTTGATGGAGAGCTCGCTCGCGGCGATCGCCGCAGAGGGCGCGGTCGTCGGTGCGAATCCCAAGGGCAGTCTCCAGGAGAAGCTGCAGGCGGAGGGCGACCAGCCGCCCGTCTATCGGTGTCTCTCCGAGTCGGGCCCGGCCCATGCGCGGGTCTACGAGGTGGTCGTCGAGTGGCAGGGGCGGGAATTGGCTCGCGGCCAGGGCGCCAGCAAGAAGGAAGCCGAGACCCGGGCGGCGGAGGCGGCCTTGGCGGGTACGCTTTTCGGCTGAATTCTTTCGGGTAAGCCTGCCTAACGAAGCTTGCATTAACGCATTTGCTGATAGGC
>CAJCII010000216.1 GCA_903970335.1 Bacteroidota bacterium
TAAAAATTACCTCCAAGCGTTGGGTTGGCTCCAAAGGGCTGCCGATCAGTCTTATGCTCCTGCTCAATACCACCTTGGAGAAATGTATGAAAATGCCGCAGGTGTGGCAAAAGATGAAACCCAGCTAAGGACTTGGTTTCCCAAGGAGTTCTGACATCGGATGATTTGGCGTGGGTGGAAGGGGGCAATGAATGGGTGCCTCTGGGGAATTTTCTTACCCAAGTCTCCCCTGGCGTGCGAAAGACGGCTTCTACTCCTTCGCCTATGTCGCCGCCGGATGAGCAAATTTTTAACGCCAACACTCCGAGCACAAAGGCATACCTGATTGGAGGGACTTTATTTGCACTGCTGGCGGTAATTGTTGTAGTTGCGGTCGTAGAGATGAAAAATACGGTTGCGCCTTTCCTGGCGCTCGTGGACACCAAGCCTGCGTCACAGCCAAGCACGGAGGATAAATCTATGGCAACAGGAACAGGAAGCTTTTTTGCCGTTACCATGGAAATGGACGGAAGTTCCATGTCTGCCACGATGATGACCGACGACTCGCACGGAGCCCAACTGTGCGACAAAGTGATGGGCGAGATTTACTCCCTGGCGACAAAGAATCCATCAGCGACCGACCTGAAATTTACCGTCCAAGTGACCGGAAAGAAAGAGGCAATCATCCAGATTCAGGATTTGGATGCGGTTCGCAATTATCAGGACAAGGAGGCGTATGCATCTTCAGAGCATCGCGGTTTTGTGGGAGGATTCCTCGCATCTGCTGGATTGATCCAAGACGCCACTCTATCGACGTCTGATTTGTCTGGCGCTAATTCCAGTCTGGTTGGGGCTTATTATGAAAGTAAACCGCCTCCAGCGGGCGGAACCCATTTCGGCGTAAAGTTCATTGATGGTACGGTGGTAGAGTTATATGCCGATGGCGAAAAAGTAGGCACGACAGTCTGCCATTATCAGATGCAAGGTGATAATATACTTATTACTCATGCCTGCGGAGTTTGGCATTTGGATAAACGTGGTGACGACTATTACAATGAAGAGCTTGATGAGGTGTTTTCAAAAAAATAATTAATGAGCCCTGTACTTCGGTCTAAAGTTGTCACTCACTTCAGTTCACCACTCTTGGCCATTACTTTGTCATTGAGAAACACGATCTTCACCACGGAAGATCCCTTCTTATAGGTGTAAGTGGTGCTTCAACTATGATAATGGCGGCTACGTCACCAGCGAAGTCGATTCCAAGGGCAACGGCTGGTTCTTCACCTTTAGCTACGATTCCGGGCTGCAGCAGTATTTGTGCCGAACTTTTTTGTCATCGTAGCGGATGACGCAATTGGCATCGTAGCATTTTTGGGTTTTGACCGGACTGCGGTCGTGTTTTGTGACCGCAATGGTCGTATGCGATAAAGACCGGAGCCGTGTGGCAGGTCAAAAAGTCGATTTTTCGTCTTTTGAGAGTTGCCCGGTTTGGCGTCGTAGGATGGAGGCGTTAAAGGATTGGTGGAGAACGGGGAGATTGGCTTTTCTTACGATGGGAGCGCGGTGGGGAGGAAATCGGCATCGTTGCGCCAGTGGGGTTGGAGCAGGACGCGGTTGACCTGTTTGAGATCGACGCATTTGGTCTGATCGCGGACGGCTTCGAGCAAACAGGCCAAACACAGGTTGCGGGTGCGACGCAGGAGGCCGTCGGCGGATGTGGTCGGGCATAACAACGTACCGGCCGACAAGGAAGTAATCGGCGTTGGACCATGCCTCGCGAAGGAGTCGGTGAATGGGACCGGAGGCGAGGAGCGGGTGGCGAGGCCACGTGCAGGCGGTGACGAAATGGATGGGGGTTTCATTATGGCGAGCGATGGCTGGAAAATGCGGCAGGAGCTTGCGGCGTCGCCGGCCAGCGTTGTCCATGCGAGCCTTTTACGAGGCTGCATACAAAGGGAAAGGGGCAAGCGGTATTGTACGGATGCGGCTGGGGAAGGATGGGGGATTTTGATTTGAGGATGGAGTGGCTCGCTGCGCTCGGGCGGCTTGGCAGGCGCCTCGCCCTCCAGGGGAAGGATGGGGGATTTTGATCAAGAAGCGAGGATTTGGGCGGCGACTTTTTTCATTTCGCGGCTGACTTCGAGGTCCGGGTGGAGGAGGGAGATGAGGCCGCCGCTGGCGAGTTGGACCACTTCGGTGGTGAGGGGGAGGATGGCGGCAACGGGGACGTCGTAGATTTTTTCGACTTTGGCGCGGAGTTCGCCGAAATTCATGGTGGGGAGGGCTTTGTTGATGACGAGGAGCAGGTTGGGGACGTCGAGTTTTTTGGCGAGTTCGACGGTGACGGCGGTGCCCTGGAAGTCCTGCTGATCGGGGCGGAGGATGAGGACGAGGATGTCGGAGATGGCGATGGAGAGGAGGGTTTCCTCGTTGACGCCGGGGTGGGTGTCGATGAAGAGGTAGTCGAGCTGGAGTTTTTCGATGAGGGCCTGGAAGCCGTCGTTGAGGATGCGGACATCGTAGCCTTCTTTGAGGATGCGACCGATGTCGGACATTTTCATGCTGGAGGGGACGAGGTAGATGGGGCCGCCGGGGCCGTGGAGGGCGGCGCTGACATCGTAGGCGGCTTTTTCGATGGGGCACTCGCCCCAGATGAAGTGGTTGAGGGCGCAGCCGATGCGGTCTTCACCGAGGTTGAAGGGCATGTGGATGCCGGGGGACTGGATGTCGGTATCGACGACGGCGACGCGTTTGCCGGCGAGGGCGATCTGGGAAGCGAGGTTGGCGGTGAGGTTGGATTTGCCGGTGCCGCCGCGAAAGGAGTGAATGGAAACGATGGAGCTCATGCTGCTTCCGCAGAAGCTTAATGCATGGGAAAAGAAACGTCCCGATTAATTTTGGGAGTCGCGGCCTTTGATCTTGGAGCGCATGGCCCGGGCCTTGGTCTGGAGGTCCTTGAAGTAGTCGGATTCGGTAATCTCGGCGACCTGACGTTCTTTTTTGGCTTCGTCGATTTGGATTTTCAATTCGACGATCTGGTCTTTGAGGGCCTTGACTTTCAGGTAGGATTCGAGGGCGGCGGCGGCGAGGCGTCCGAGTAACTCCATCATTTGGGCAAGGTGGTCGTCGAAGGGAATGACGCGTCGGGTGGTGGGGTCGAGGGCGTTGATGAGTTGGAGGACGCCGATGAGCTTTTTGTGGGTATCGCGGAGCGGGACGCAGAGGACGGAGACGGTGCGGTAGTTCATGCGTTGGTCGAAGGCACGGGCACCGGAAAAATCGAAGCCATGGGGGGCATAGGCATCGGCGATGGTGATGGTTTTGGCGAGGAGGGCGCAGGAAACGGCGATGTTGCCCTGGTTGGGGAGGCCGGTGGCGGGGTCGTAGAGGTCGAGGGGCGGGAGGGTGACTTCCTTGCCGGAGGTGCCGCCCATGGCGATATTGAGGGACTCATTGAGGACCATGACGAAGCGGAGGGTCTTTTCCGGGGTGAGGAGGTAGAGGGTGCCTCCGTCGGCGTGGGCGAGGGCGCGGGCCTCGAGGAGGATTTTTTCGAGGAGCTTGTCGAGGTCGATTTCGACGGCGAGTTCGAGTCCGATGGGGATGACGATATTGGCGAGTTTATCGGCGCGGGCCTTTTCCAGGACGAGCTGGTTGAGGAGCTGGAGGCTGCGCGAGCGGGTTTTTTGTCCGACGTAGATGCCGACGACGCCGAGCAGGCTGGACAGGAGAACGAAAGTCCAGGCGAGGTTCCAGTTCTGGGACAGAAAAGACGATGGCATGGAGAGCGGGGAAGTCCGAAAAAGTTGGATGGAGCCTGCGCGCCGTTTTTTTCGATGGCAAGATTATCCCCGTCAGTCGCGCAGGGGATTAACTCTTTGGTCGGGAGAGAGGTTGGGCGGAAGAAATGTCACCGAACGGTAACAGGAGAGTCGGCAAACCGTCACAGAGCCCTGCCTGACTATCGCGACAAATTTCCGTCGGGCAGTGCGGAGAGACCTCCGGGCAGCGGCGCGGAATAAACCGGCAGAGGAGGATGGTTATGGATCTATTCGGGGAATCACTGAGTTTTGCGGCGGGATTTTTTCTACTACTGGCCCTGGCATTGGCGCTGAGCTTCGAGTTTGTGAACGGTTTTCACGATACGGCGAACGCGGTGGCGACGGTTATCTATACGAATACGTTGAAGCCGTCGTTTGCGGTGGTTTGGTCGGGCTGCTGGAACCTGATCGGGGTCTTGGTCTCGACGGGAGGAGTGGCGTACAGCGTCGTGGCGCTGCTGCCGGTGGAGCTGGTGTTGAATTCGGGTTCGGGGGCCGGGTTTGCGATGATTTTCGCGCTGCTCATTTCAGCGATCATCTGGAATGTGGGGACTTGGTACCTGGGCATTCCGGCTTCGAGTTCGCATACGTTGTTCGGGGCGATCATCGGGGTGGGAATGGCGAATTCGATCATGACGGGGCATGGCTGGGCGGCGGGGATCAACTGGGGCAAGGCGCAAGACATCGGGATGGCGTTGATTGTTTCGCCGCTGGTGGGATTTATTTGCGCGGGGCTGTTGCTGCTTTTGCTGAAGCTTTTGGTTAAGCGCGAGGACCTGTACAAGGCGCCGGAGGGGAAGAACCCACCGCCGCTTTGGATCCGGATTTGCTTGATCGGGACGTGTACCGGGGTGAGTTATGCGCACGGCTCGAACGACGGGCAAAAGGGGATGGGGCTGATCATGCTGATTCTGGTGGGACTGGCTCCGGGAGCCTTCGCACTGAACATGAATTTGGGAGCAGACAGCGTGCAAACGACAACGACCGAATTGCGCCAAGTGGTGACGACCTTGCAGAGCCAAGCTGGGACGACGACGGTGACCCAGGACGAGGCCACGGCGGAATTGACCGCCTTTATCAAGCCGACCGGGGGAAAGCCGACCGAGAAAACTTACGCGGCGATCATCGAGCAGTCGCAGACGGTGGCCGACGACCTGACCAACGCCAACGTGAAGACCTTCGGGGATCTTACGCGCGATCAGCGGATTGCGCTCCGCAGCGATATTTACCTGGTAGGCGAAAGCCTGGCGAAACTTTTGAAGAAAAACCTGATCACGGATGCGACGGCGGCAAAGCAACTGAAGAAGACCAATAGCGATCTCAACACGGTTACGAAGTACATTCCGACCTGGGTCAAGGTGGCAGTGGCGCTGGCGCTCGGTCTCGGCACGATGATCGGCTGGAAGCGGATCGTGGTGACGGTGGGCGAGAAGATCGGCAAAGCGCACCTGACCTATGCGCAGGGTTTTTCGGCGGAGATCATCGCTTATGCGACGATCCAGGCGGCGGACAATTACAATCTGCCGGTGAGCACGACGCATGTGCTTTCCTCGGGTATCGCGGGAACGATGGCGGCGAACGGTTCGGGGTTACAGCGCGACACGCTGATCAGCATTCTGATGGCGTGGGTGCTGACGCTGCCGGTTTGTATCTTCCTGGGTGCGTCGCTCTTTTCCGCGTCGCTGTATGTGACGCTGCACATTTTTGGCGTGCAGTAGGGGAAGGCGGTTTCTTTGGCTTGGGCGATGCGGTTTGGCGTCGCCGGAGCAAGGAAATAAAGAACCCCGCGCAAGCAGCGGGGTATTGAGGAGCAAAAGGCAGGCTGAACTGATCCTTCGACTTCGCTCAGGATGACGGGTTGTTGGTTTGAGGATGAGAGGACTCGCTACGCTCGGGTTCCGTCGCACGGAGTGCGACGGTTACCGACGGAGGGAGCACCGACGGCGATGTAGACCGCTGCTATAGCCTGCCCACACGGCCGCAAGCGGCGGGGAATTTACCCAGAGAGATTAACGTTAACCGGCGAGGCTGGATTTATTTTTCGCCGGGTTTGGTGGTGGAAGCCATGAGCTTGTGGTCCGCCTTGATGATGACAAAAAGGACCCAGACGCAGAGGCTGTTGACCACAAGGCCAACGGCGACAATCGCCAAGCCGCTTTTGAACCGGGGGATGGAGGCGACGATCTGTCTGCCCTGTTCCACGAGATACAGACCCAGGGCGGCGAGCATCGCGGCCAGGATGCTGGTGACGACGAGCGTGACGGAGACGAGAACAATGCGCCAGACCTTCTCGGGGAAGGTCATGGAATTGCGCGGCGGGGGATCGAACAGGTAGACGAACCAGCGGGAAAAGTGGAGGAGGGGTTTCACGAGGTTCGGACTCCGGAAGGGTGCGAGACCTTACCTCACCGATGAGACGGTCGGCAACCAAGGTTTGAGATACGGGACGAGACGGCGGGTGCGTTCGATGGCGGCGGCGTGGGTCAGGTGGTAGATGGTATCGTAATATTGATCGGCAGGGAGCATGGCTTCACGTGCGGTGCCGAGGACGGGGATACCCTGAGAGGCGTAAAAATCCTGGGTCCGACGAATGGCGGCGAGGGCGGCAGGCAGGTCGTACTCGGGCCGGTAGAGCACGCTGGGGAAGGTGGCGAGGACGGTGACGTGGTTGGCCTTGGCCCAACGACAAAAGGCGAGCGTGGTGCGGAAGGGCTGGTCGCCGGGAGGATAGCCGTCCTTGAGACTGCAAAACATGCCAAGGGTCGAGGTGCGACTGGGGGAATCGTAGGGGTGGACGTTATAGATTTCATCGCCGTAGTCGTCGATGGTTTCGACTCCGAGCGAGTACGGGCTGGCCTGGTCGGGAGGAGTGGGGCGGGGGCGATAGGGATGGCGGGTGAGGTCGAGGCGTTTATAGGGGATGCGGATGGCCATTTGGATTTTTTCGATCAGGGGCAAATGGCGGAAAGAGTCGGTGTCCTCGGCGAGGAGATAGTCGTCGCGAACGACGGGGGAAATGGTATCGACTTCGTCCGCCTCGTATTCCAAGGAGAGGAGAACGTAGTCGCCGGGACGGGCGTTGCGTTCGGCGACCTGGAGGATGTAGGAGGTGCCGAGACCGGCGTGGAGGCCGAAGTTGACGGTGGGGAAGCCGGTCTCTTCCTGAATCGTGCGGGCGCTGAGACCAAACAAGGTGGAGGAGCCGGAGACGAGGAGGAGCTTGGGGCCGGTGAGGCGGGAAGCGAGGGCCTGTTTTTTAACGATGAGGTAATGGCACCAGGCGGCCTGCTGAGTGGGGACGCCCAACTGGTGGTAGATCAAGGCGAGGAAGAATCCCGCTCCCACGATCAGACCGAGCGGGAGAGCGATAAAAAAGCGGAGGGGGACGCGCATGGTCAAAAATGGAAATAGATGAAAGGGGTCTGTTCGGCGGTGTAACCGAAGCGTGCAACCATGAAGCAGAGGAAGCCGAGGGCGAGACCGAGCTTGGCGTCGATCTTGAGATAAAATAGCGCGGGGCGGGCGACCGGGGTCAAGAGAGGCTCATACTTGGCGATGACTTGCTGAGAATTGGGCATGAACCAGCACCAAGCGAGCAGGGCCATGACCACATAGAGGGTATTGTCATAGCGTTCGATGGCGGAGAGATCGACGGGGAGATAGCGAACGCCGAGGTGGGGGAGGATATGGTCCCAGAATCCATGCGGCTCGATCATGCGTTGCGGCACAGTGACGCCGTGGAGGGGGATCATGCTGGAGAGGACATTTTCGGCAACCGCGAAATTGGGAGCGCGAAAGAAGACCCAGGCCACAAGGACGGCGAGGAAAGTGAGGAGGACGCTCGCGGTGCGATAAATTCCATGGTCGAGATTCCACCGCAGATACTGCACGACGAGGCGCCATTGGTGCGCGACGATGAGGTAGAGGCCGTGAAGTCCGCCCCAGAGGACAAAGGTCCACCCGGCACCGTGCCAGAGGCCGCTGAGCAACATGGTGGCGAGGATGTTGAAGACCTGGCGGAGGGGGCCACGGCGATTGCCACCGAGGGAGAAGTAGACGTATTCGCGGAGGAAGCGGGTGAGGGTCATGTGCCAGCGTTCCCAGAAAACGATGACGCTGGTGGCCTGGTAGGGGGAATCGAAGTTGGCGGGGAATTTGATCCCGAACAGGCGGGCGAGGCCGATGGCCATGTCGGAGTAGGCGGAGAAATCGAAATAGATTTGCAGGGCGAAGGCGACGGTGCCCAGCCAGGCGTCGAAGGTGGTGAGCGGGGCGCTTTGGTTGGCGGCGGCATAGACGGCATTGGCGCAGGGGGCAACCGAATCGGCGAAGAGGACTTTTTTGACGAGGCCGAAGAGGAAGAGGACGAGGCCGACGGCCAGGTCCTCGCGCGAACTGCGGAGTTCTTTTTCCACGAACTGGGGGATGATTTCCCAGTGGCGCAGGATCGGTCCGGCGATCAAATGGGGGAAAAAGGCGATGAAGAGGGCGTAATCGAGGAAGCGGTAGTGGACGCGACGATCACGGTAGACATCGACCAGATAGCTGATCTGGGTGAAGGTGAAGAAGGAGATGGCGAGAGGGAGGAGGATGTCGATCTGGGCGACATTCCGATGCAGGAGAGAGCCAAGGGTGCTCAAACCGAAGTTGGCATACTTGAAATAAGCGAGCAAAAGCAGGTTGAGGACGAGGCCGAGAATGAGGAAAAGCCGGGAAAAACGGGGCTGGGGCGCACGGACGATTCCCTCGGCGACGGCGAAGTTAAAAAGGATGGAGCCGAGCAGGAGCGGCACATAGTCGATCTTCCAGTAGCCGTAGAAGACAAGGGAGGCGAAGACGAGGACGAGCTTACGAGCGAGACGAAATCCGGAGGGGACGAGGAAAAAGAGCAGGAGCGTGACGGGCAGGAAGACAAAAACGAACGGCCAGGAATTGAACTGCATGGGTGGGGTTTCGCATGGTGGGTCAAGCCGGGGGAGGCGGTCAAGGCGGAGCTGAATTTTATCAGGGGCAACTGGGGCGGAGGATGACCAAGCTTTAATGAAAACCCCTACATACGGGCTGGTAATTTGAGGAAGACCACTATATATAGTACGAGCAAGACATGAAGCATCCCGTCGGTTATGCCAAACCCCGCCGCCTGGCCACGCCACGGAAGCAGGTCCAGCTTCAGCTCCGGCAACGGCAGGCCCCGAAGCCGGAGGACGAGCGGGAGACGAAGCAAAAGAGTACTTTTTGGAAATGGGTCATCCTGGTGACACTGTTCCATATCGTGGCCATCGGCCTGATTTACGTGATTTACGAATCGACCCCGGCACCGCCGCCGCCGGAGCAATTCATTTCGTTGTTGCCGCAAGGGGATGTCGTCAAGGGAACGCCCGGTACGCAGGAAGCTCACAAAGTGGGACCGACCACGCCCGCTCCGTCGGTGCATCATACCTCGGCACCGCCGGAAGCGGTCCAGCCGCCAAAACCAGTGGTGAAACCGCCGCCGACACCCGCCAAGCCGGTGATCGAGAAGGCAGACGCGCCGACGATTAATTCCGACAAGCCGATCACGCCGAAACCGGCACCGGTGAAGCCGAAGGTCAAAGTCGATCTCACGCTGGCGGACGGTCCGACACCGAATACGGTGAAGCATGTGATCAAGCCGAAGCCACATGTGAAAAAACCAGTGGTGAAGACGACTCCGGACGAAGCAAACGCACCGGACACGGCCAGCACCTCGTCGCCCGACAGCTCGGGGCTGAGCAAGGAGGAGATCGCGGCGAAGCTGGGCGAGAAGCTGAAACAGGCGGGCATCGAGAACGCGATGAAGACCGGGCAGAGCGGCTCAGCCAACGCCAAGCCGAATGATTTTTCCGATTTCTACGATTCGATCCGCGACCAGGTGATGAGCAAGTGGACAAGCCCAAACTTGACGGACGAAACGGCGGTGAACCCGGTCGTGCGAATTCATGTCGAAAAAGACGGACGGGTACCGCCGGAGAGCGTAACGTTGATCCAGTCCTCCGGGAACGCGACTTACGACGATTCGGCGATTGCGGCGGCGAAGAGCCTTGGCTATCTCTATGAACCCCTGCCCGATGGTTGTCCACCCGATATTCCGATCACTTTTAAACTTACCCGCTAACGTGAAATCAAACTCCCCTTCCCTGCCCGCCCTGCTTGTCGTTGTCTGCATCGCCTTGCTCAGCCCGAATGTCTACGGCCAGGGGGTGGTCGTCCCCGTCAGCGAAGAAGTGCGGGTCGGCGTTTCGTTGAGCGGTCCGCAGGCTGGCCTCGCCACGGAAGTGGTCAGTGCCGATCTCAAACGGACGGGGATGATTTCGCCGGTGGGTGAAGGATCGGGCGAATACGCGGCCAGCGGCGAGGCGTCCGATGCAGGGCTGAACGGGCAACTGGCGAACAAGAGGACCGGGGAAACCGTTTTTTCGCAGACGTTCAGCGGCAGCCCGCGCGCAGCGGCCCATGCTTTTTCGGATGCGATCACGAAGGCGGTGACGGGGCTGCCGGGCTTCGCTTCGAGCAAGCTGGCGTTTATTTCGAGCGCGACCGGTTCGAAGGAATTGTACTTGGCGGATATCGACGGCTACAATGGGAGGCAGGTCACGCACGACGGGACGATCAGCGCAAGTCCCTCGCTGAGCCGGGACGGATCGAAGCTGGTCTATACCTCGTACAAGAGCGGGTATCCGGACATCTATCTGATCGACCTGCACAGCGGCAGCCGGAACCGGATTGTGTATTTCCCGGGGATTAACTCGGGGCCTTCGTTTTCGCCGGACGGAACGCAGATCGCGATGACTTTGAGCAAAGACGGGAATCCGGAGATTTACACACTGCCCTTGGGCGGCGGCGCGCCGGTGCGGATTACGCGGACGCGGGGATCGGAGACGACGCCGTCGTGGTCGCCGACGGGAGACGAATTGGTCTATTCGTCGGACGACCGGGGCAGTCCGCAGCTTTTCATCAGCAGCTCGACGGGGATTTCCGAGATGGATCATCTCGTGACCGGGAACTCCTATTGCACGAAGCCGGACTGGTCGCCGGACGGGAAGAGCATTGCATTTACCACGCGGCTGAGCGGGCAGTTCCAGATCGGGGTCTACAATGTGGCCCTGCGCACAGCGGAACTGATCACGACCTCGGGCGGACAGGACCCGGACTGGACGAGCGATTCGCGGCACCTGGTCTATTCCAACGACGGTCATCTTTATCTGCTGGACACGGTCTCGCATCGATCAAGCCCCATCGAGATTTCGGTGGCCGGATGCGGAGAGCCGACGGTCTCGCGGCCGTAATTTCGAGAAACCATTGCCAACCCCGCTGAACATCCGTATAATTAACCGTTTACCCATTAACCTCCGACCCTCATGAATAAATATCGCGTTGCCCCTCTCCTAATCGCCTTAACCCTTGGTCTCGCCGCGTGCGACGACTCGAACAAGGGCCATTACACCGATATGGGAGATGGCGGCGCCAACGGGAATTTGCCGGGCGATAACGTTCCGGTAGACGGCGGTGGGATTCCGGAGCCAGCGCGTCCCGGCGGAGACTTCAATCCGGACAAGGACGTGAATTACCAGATGCTGGCCACGGACACGGTTTACTTTGCGTTCGACAGCTCGGTGATTCCCGGCGCGGAGCGGGTGAAGCTGCAACAGGTGAGCGACTGGTTGAAGGCGAATCCGGGCCATTCTCTTTTCCTGGCCGGGCACGCCGACAAGCGGGGCACGCCGGAGTACAATCGGGCGCTGGGCGAACGTCGCGCTCTGGCGGTGCGGGAATATCTGGTCGGGCTGGGACTTCCGGCGGCTTCCCTTTTCACGAATAGTTACGGCTCGGACCGGCCTGCGGTGGAAGGCGACACGGAAGAGGCCTACGCGAAAAACCGGCGGGTGGAAATCGGTGTGATGACGCGGCCGTAAGCGGATCCTGCGTTCCCGCGCAGGCAGGCCAAAGACGGCGGTCGAGAGTGGGTATTATGGCGAGACGCCCAAAGAAGCAGAGTTCGCCGCAATTCGACCGGGCGAAAGAAGCGGCGCAGGCCGCACCTATTTCCCAGGCTGCCGAGACCGGAGTCAACTCATCGGAACAACTGTGGTGGCAGCGGGACTGGGTTTGGGGCGTTGTGCTGGTGGCCGCTGTTTTCATTTCCTATGGACCGGTGTGGCAAGCCGGGTTTATCTGGGACGACGACGATCATTTGACGGCCAATCCGTGCATCGTCGGACCGCAAGGTCTGGCCGAAATCTGGACGACGAGTGCGGCGACCTATTATCCCCTAGTACTGACCACCTTCTGGGTGGAGCATGCGTTGTGGGGACTGGAGCCGGTGCCCTATCATGTGGTGAACGTTGCGATGCATGGCGCGGGCGCGATTTTGCTTTGGCGGGTGTTGCGGCATTTGCGGGTACCGGGCGCGTGGCTTGGGGCGGCGATCTGGGCGCTGCATCCGGTGCAGGTCGAATCGGCGGCATGGATCACGGAGTTGAAGAACACCCAGTCGGGGGTGTTTTATTTGCTGGCGATTCTCTCATACCTGAAAGGGGAGGAAAAATCGCGGGACGGACAGGGGAACGTCACCCGATACTATTTCGTGGCGATGCTGTGCGCGGCACTGGCCCAGTTGAGCAAGCCATCGACGGTAATGCTTCCGGTGGTGCTGGGGCTGTGTTCGTGGTGGAGATGGAACCGCTGGTCATGGCTCAACGCAGTCCGGTTGATTCCATTTTTTCTCATTTCGGCGGCAGCCAGCGTTTGGACGATCTGGGAGCAAAAGTTTCATTCGGGCGCGGTGGGGCCGGAGTGGACGCAGTCGTGGCCAGAGCGGATGGCGATCGCGGGCGACGACATCTGGTTTTATCTGGGGAAACTGGCTTGGCCGCATCCGTTGATTTTTGTTTATCCCCGGTGGGAAATCGATGCCACGGCGTGGGCGAACGATGTTCCGGTCGTGGCGATCGTGGGCGTGCTGGTTGGCTTGGGGTGGTTTCGCGATGGGCCGCTTCGGCCCGTTTTTTTCGCACTGACGTATTTTGTGGTTTCGCTCTTCCCGGTGCTTGGCTTTTTCGATGTCTATTATTTCCGTTTTTCGTTTGTGGCGGATCATTTTCAATATCTGGCGAGCATGGGGCCGCTGGCACTGGCCGGGGCCGGAATCGCGACCATCCTCACTTCTTGGAAGATAACGAATCCTTGGTTGCAATTCGCACCGGGAGGCATCCTGCTGGTCATTTTGGGCCTGGCGAGCTGGAGCCGTGCGGCGACCTTGGCCGACGCGGAAACGCTCTACCGCACGACGATTAATCAGAATTCCGAATGCTGGCTGGCGTACAATAACCTGGGGGAAGCGCTCCTGGAGAAGGGCCGGACCGGTGAAGCGATGTCACAATTTCAGCAGGCCCTGAGGATCAATCCGGACTCGATCGAAGCACATAACAACGTCGGCAGCATTTTTGAACGCACCGGCAGGTACCCGGAGGCAATCGAGGAGTACCGGCAGGCCTTGCGGATCGCGCCGGAGTCGGTCGACGTGCATATGAATATCGGCATTGCCCTGGCGATGGACAAGCAATTGCCGGAGGCAGTGGACCAATTCCGGCAAGCGGTGAAAATCAGCCCCGGCATGGCGGCGGCCCACTATTGCCTCGGCAATGCCTTGAGGCAGTCGGGGCAGGTGGCGGAAGCGATGGGGCAGTACGAACAGACCCTGCAGGTCGATCCCGATTATACCGAAGCCCGGAACGCCTTGGTCCAGTTGCAAGGCATGGAGGGAACCTCTTCTGGGAAGAATTGAGCGGAGATGGACTCGCCGGTCGAGACATCGCCGGGGCAGGGCAAATGGACCACCGCCTCTGCCCTTGCCCTTGCGGCAAAATCTGGCAGGTTATGGCCATGCCTCAGTCCCCTCAGGATTACGTCCCGGTTTTCCTGCAGATTGTGGCAGGACTCCTCTTTGCGTCGTCCACGCTCGCCTTCTCTGTCCTGATTGGAAAACGCGGTCGCCGCAGCGTAGCCAAGGACATCCCGTACGAATGCGGCAAGGACCCGATCGGCCCGATGCACAGCCGATTCTCGATCAAGTTTTACCTCGTGGCGATGCTTTTCATCCTGTTCGATCTCGAGGTCGTCTTCATGTATCCGTGGGCGGTGGTTTACCGCGAAATGCTGCAAAGCGGTCCGGGCATTTTTTACTCGATGTTTTCCTTCATCGGGATTCTTGCCGTCGGCTATCTCTATGCCTTGAAGAAGCAGGCCTTCGACTGGACCCACACCCCCACGCCGCCGGTCCCGCTCCTGGAAGTCGAGCCGCCCGCCTCGGTCTTGAAGGTTAAATAGGTTCCCAAGGCCGTGTTCTTTGCCGCGTCTTATCTAGCGACCGTTCCGCCCGGCGCCTCGTTCGATCTCCCCTCCGCCCCGGCCGGTTCGGGCATCGTCTGGCCCGATGTCGCACTCTGCTTTTTTGCCATCGTGCTGGAGGGTGCACCCTTCCTGCTCCTGGGCGCGGTCGTCTCCGGCTTGGTCGATGTCTTTCTCCCCGCCCACGTCATTCGAAGCTGGCTACCGAAATCGAAGACCCAGGGCGTTTTTGCCGCCATCGGGGCCGGCTTTATCTTTCCCTTGTGCGAATGCGGGGCGATGCCCATCGTGCAACGCCTCATCCGCAAGGGCGTGACCCCCGCCGTCGCCGTCGCGTATATGCTCGCCGCGCCCGCGCTTAATCCCCTGGCTTTGTTCAGCACCTACCTCGCCTTTCGCAGTCAGGACCCCTGGCTCATGGTCCTGCTCCGCTTCGGGTTCAGTCTGGCCGTCCTGATCTTTCTCGGCTTCTGGCTCGTCCGCCTGCGTCCCGAGGAAATGCTACGGGCCGAGACGATCAGCGGTCCTCTCGGCAAATCGGCGGGCGAACTCTCGCCCAATACCGGCCTCGTCCTCGCTCCTCGTCCCGGCGTTTCCCTCGGCGGTCTCCAGCAATTCGTCGGGGCGGTCATCCGCGACTTCACCGGCGTCCTGCTTTTTCTCGTCCTCGGCGCGGCGGCGGCGGCGCTCTTTTCCACTGGCTTCAACCGCAACCTGCTCGATCCGGTCGGGCAAAATATCGTGCTCGGTCCCCTCGCCGGTATTCTCCTGGCGCAACTTCTCTGCCTCTGCAGCACCACAGATGCCTTCATCATCGCCGCTTTCGCCCCGTTCTCGATTCCGGCCAAGATCGCCTTTCTCGTTGCCGGGCCGCTCATCGACCTGAAACTCTACTGGCTTTACCGCAGCGCGTTTAAGGCCAAATTTGTCCATGCCTTGTGGATTCGCGCCCTTGTGGCTACCTTTATTCTGACGCTTTTCTACTCCATGCGCCCATGATCGACCGACTCTCCCGCCAGCTTTCTTTTTTCGCGCCCGCCGCCGTGATGAGCGCGTGGGCCACGGTCATGCTCCACACCATCGCCTCCGGCCACATCAACCGCCTGCTGACTCCGATCTTCCGCAATTACGTCCTCGTCGCCGCAGTCGTCCTTGTCGCCTTGAGCGCGCTCTACCTGCTTCTTTACCAGCCCGTCGAGAACACCGCCCCCGCCTTGGCCAAGACCGGCCAACTCCGCCAGCTCGGACGCTGGCTCGTCCTCCTGATTCCGGTCATTGCAGCCTCCGTGCTTGCCCCCTCGGCCATGTCGAGCACCACCATCGTCAACCGCCTCGGCACTTCCGGGGCAATCCCCATGCCCGCGCTCGGCGTGGTCTCGCAGGCCAATGTCCAGGAGGAACTCAGCGCCGATCCAAACCAACCTGTCCCCGTCGAAGTCACCGACCTAATCGCGATCAGCCACTCCGCCGACCAGATCAAGGCCTTCGAGGGCCGAAAAGTCCGCACGGTCGGTCTTTTCCTGAATCAGTCGGGAAGCAGTCCCAAGCTGGTCCGCCTGATCATGTGGTGCTGTGCCGCCGACTCGGTCCCCGTTTCGGTCGAACTGACCGGCAATACGACCGGCAAGTGGGACCAGACGCAATGGCTGGAGGTCGTCGGCACCGCGACATTCCCCTCCACGCTCGGCACCGTCATCCCGCGCATCGAAGTCGATACGATCAAGCCGACCCAGGAGCCGGACGAGCCGTATCTCTCGCCCTGATAATCGCGCTTGACCCTCCGGGCGCTTTAGGTAGGCTTTCCCCCTCACTTAACCGATTTATCCCCATGCGCGAACAAGTTATCCTGGAATGCACCGAGGCCGTCAAAGAAGGCAAGACGCCCTCCCGCTATTTCACCACCAAGAACAAGAAGCTGCAGCAGGAGCGCATCGAACGCCTGAAGTACAATCCCTTCCTCCGTCGTCGCACCGTCCACAAGGAACGGAAATAGTCCTGTAGCGGGTTCTCATCCCGCCGTCTTGTTGTAAGAATCGATCACCCAGCGGCTGATCGCCTGATCCGGTGCCTCCACCACGCCACGGTCCACTGTAAAGCTCGTCTGGCCCGAATTCTTGCTCACGAGCTTCAGTCCGAACTCGAAGTCCTTGAAGACCTCCGCGCAGTGCTCGCGCATGTTGCGACCCGACCGCAACGCGTCATCGATCAGCGTCTCCAGCGCGTCCGGGGCAAACTCGATCCGCAACTGATGCTTCTCCTCGAACCGGGCCGCGAATTGCCGGGCGATCTCGCCCATGACCAGCCGCTCCTCGTATTTGCCATCGGATAAAATCCGTCGCAGTTCCGCCTCCGGCCCGAGCACCAGCGCCTCGTTGACGACAAACCGCCGGAGGCCCGAGCCCGGCAGCTCGAACTTGAACGGACGCAAGATGCGCTCCCCAACGGTCACCAAGCCGCGCGCGCCCGTCTGCTCTTCCGCCGCCAGCCGCGCCATGGCCCGCAAGCCGTCGTCCGTGAACATGACCTCGATCCCATAGGCGCGGAACGATTCCTCGTACTGCCGGATGAGCGAGCCCTCGCTCTGTTTCAGGATCGCGAAAAGGTCGTCGACCTTCAGCTCGCTGCACGCCACCCGCACCGGCAGTCGCCCGACAAACTCCGGTTCCATGCCGTAATCGATCAGGTCCCGCGTCGTCGCCTCGGCCAGTACCTCCTCGGTTTTTCGTTCGGGCCGGGACGCCGCCGCAAAGCCGATTTCGCTCTTGGAAATGCGCCGCTTCACGATCTCCGGCAGCTTGTCGAACGCGCCGCTGACGATGAACAGAATGTGCCGCGTGTTGATCGTTTCCTTTTTGATCTTCCCGCCGCGCCGTTGGAATTCCATCGCCGCCTGGAGTTGCGATTGCAGATCGGTCTGACTCCGCAGCGGCACCTCGGTTTCCTCCAGCAGCTTGAGGAGATTCGTCTGCACGCCGCGTCCGCTCACGTCGCGCCCCATGCCTGCGGACGCGCTCGCCAGCTTGTCGACCTCATCCAGATAAATAATGCCGTATTGCGCGATCTCCTTGTCGCCCTCCGCCTGCGTGACGAGATCGCGCACCAGGTCCTCGACATCGCCACCGACATAGCCGGTCTCGGTGAATTTTGTCGCGTCGGCCCGCACCATCGGCACGCCGATCAGTTCCGCCAGGCACTTGACCAGATACGTCTTGCCCACGCCGGTCGGCCCCATGACCAGCACGTTTTGCTTGATGTAATTCGGCGTCGCGTTGCCCTGGGTCGCCGCCTGCACATGGTGGTAGTGATCGCACACCGTGATGGCCAGCACCTTCTTCGCCTCGTCCTGTTTGATCACAAAACGGTCGAGATGCTCCTTTACCTGCCGCGGCGTCAGCTTGAACTCGAACGGATTTTCCTTCACGGCGTCCGCGTGGACATCGCCCGGCGAAGGCTGCTCGGTCTGCGGGACAAAGCCCGAGCCGGTCTCCAGATTGCGCTTAAGAAATTCCTGCAATCGCAGGTGCAGCGGATTGCTTTCGGATGGATCGGACATCAACCAAGTTCCGTCAGATTGTGGGTTGTGCAAGCGGCGTAGTTAGGTCGCATCAAGCCAAATAAGACGAGCCGTTCGACCTTTCCTTTGACCGCCACGGATTCGAGGGTTCTCCAACCCGCAGGCAGTTCGGTGTGAGCAAAAACTTGCCCGGATGCGATGGCGCGGGACTACTCGCCCTTTCCGCTTCCGGGGCGGAACTTGACGGTGTAGAAGGCACCGAGGACGAACATGATTGCGCCCCACCAGATGCCCGCGTGCAAGTCACTGAGCACAGTCAACTGCTCGGGCGGAGGCGGAAAAAAGTAGCCGTAGATTCCGGCCCCGGTAATGAGGAGACCGAAGATGCCCAGTTGGAGGCCGATGAGGAACCAGATGGAGACGTGGTGTTCTTTCATAGTCGATTACCAGAAGATGATGTTGAGGATGATACAGACAACGCCGACGATGACGGCCCAGAAGACAGGTCGGTGAACGAGCGGGTAGTCGCCTTCTGGGGGAATGTCGGTACAGGCCCGGACGAGGCCGACAAGTTCGCGGTCGGGCCGTGGGGTGGTGCAGAGGCTGACGATGACGGTGACAGCGACGCAGATGAGGCCAGCCCAGAGGGCGGAGTACATGTTTTCGGCCATATCCGAGGCGTCGGGAGAAAGGGCGATATAGGCAATAGCCGTGTGGGTTGTGTCGAGCTTGTACCAGGTAAACATGCCGATGGAAGACAGAATGCCGGCGAGAAGTCCCCAGAACCCGCCATAGCCGGTGGTGCGTTTCCAGAGCATGCCGAGGATCACAGTACCAAAAAGCGGAGCGATGAAGAAACTGAACAGACTCTGGACATAAGTCATAATGCTCGGAAACATGGGCACGATGTAGGCTGCCGCAATGCTAATCACGATGCCGATACCGGTACACCAGCGGCCCATGGCCACGTAATGGGCGTCGGTGGCGTCGGGCTTGAGTGGGCGATAAATATCGTAGGTCCAGACGGTGGAAAACGCCGTGACGTTGCCAGCCATCCCCGACATGAAGCCAGCAAGCAGCGCGGTGATGCCAAGGCCAAGAAGACCGGGGCCACAGTAGCGAGCGAGCATGAGGGGAAGGACTTCATTGTAACTATGCCCACCCTGCCCCATGCTCGGATCGTTTTCGCCGACCAAATGCATAGGTAGCACGGCGAGGCCGAGGAGTCCGGGGAGAATGACGATGAAGGGGACGAACATCTTGAAGGCGGCACCGATGATCGGAGCCATCTTGGCGGCGCGGAGATCCTTGGCGGTGAGGACGCGCTGCACGACGAGGAAGTCGGTGGTCCAGTAACCCATGGATATCACCGCACCAAGTCCGAAAACGGCACCGGTCCAGTGCATCCCCATGGCATTGTCTTTGGCGTTGCCCATCACGCTCCAGATGTGGGTGTAATCGAGATTGGGATGATCGGGGTGAATCGCAGGGACATTAGCTTTGATGCGCTCGACCATGCCCTGCCACCCGCCGGTTTCGATCAGCCCTAAAATAGGAATCAAGGCCGCTCCAAACCAGATGAGCATGAACTGGAGGACTTCATTGAAGATCGCGGAGAGGAGTCCGCCGAGGCCGACATACAGACCGACCGTGACAGCCGAAAGAATGATGCTGAAATTGATATTCCAACCCAAGACGACCTCCATGACCTTGGCCATGGCGTACATGTTGATGCCGCTCATGAGGACAGTCATGAAGCCGAAGGTGAGCGCGGAAAGCGAGCGGGACGCGGGGCCGTAGCGGAGCAGGAGATAGCCGGGTACCGAGTGGGTCTTACTGATGTAGTAGAACGGCATCATGACGAGACCGAGGAAGAGCATCGCCGGAATGGCCCCAATCCAATACCAGTGGGTGGCCATGAGGCCGTATTGGTAGGTTTGTCCCGCCCAGCCGAGCAACTCGAGGGCGCCGAGGTTGGCGGAGATAAAGGCGAGTCCGGCGATCCAAGCGGTCATTTCCCGACCGGCCATGAAGAATTCCTCACCGGTGTCGGCGAAGTGCTTGAGGTAAAATCCGATGCCAAGAACAAAAGCAAAATAGACGATGATGATGAGGTAATCGACGGTACCGAGGGAGACAAGGTGGGAGGGAGCGGCGTCGGCAAGGAGGGGGATACAAGTCATGGTAAGATGAGTCGAATGGATTAAAAAGAAGAAGGAAAAGCGTAGAGTGCATTAAGCACAAAAAAAAGCAAAAGCATTTTATCGGGAATCGCGTGGACCGGCATTCGAGGCTTGGTTTTTCCGGACGGTCTTGTTTTGGTGTGGGGATGAAATTCCTCGACGTGCTGGGCCAGCGGCTGGAGGAGTGGAGCGAGGAACGGTTTTATCTCGCGGTACTGTCGGCCATGGCGTCGGTGGTAGCAGCGACAGTGCTCTCCTTTGCGCTCTATCTGCACTGGAATTTCGTGATGATCGCGTGCGATACGGCGGGGTTTCAGAGTGCAATCGTCAACACTTTGCACGGGAATTGGTTCCGCGATAGCGCCTACGACGGGCCGAACCTGCTGGGGCAGCACAGCTTCTTCGTCGTCCTCTTGCTCGTGCCGATTTACGCGCTGTTTCCGTATGTCCAAACGCTTTTCGTCCTGCAAATCGTGGGGGTCTACAGCACGGTCGTTCCGCTCTATTTGGTCACGCGGGAAATCGTCGGACAGGCGGGCACGGCGTTTCTGGTCGCGGCGGGGGCACTGGCGAGTCCGCTGTTGCTGCACATGGCGTTGGCGCCGTTTCATGTGGAGACATGGTTCTCTGCGGCGGTGCTTTGGTCTTACTATTTTTACCGGCGCGACCGCGCGAGGGCATTCTGGTTGAGCTTTTGCTTCGCGGTCAGTTGCGCGGAGCAGGTGGCGATGATCTATGTGGCGCTGGGGCTGGCGCTGGTGGTGTTCGAGGACGGCGTACCCTGGCGCAGAAAATACGGGGTCTTTGCGCTGGCGGGGGGCCTGGCTTGGTTGGTCTTCAGCTTTGGCGTGCTATTTCCGCTGATGCACCGTCCGGAGCAGGACAGCGTGATGGCGGACCATTATTCGCAATGGGGGGTAAATTCGACGATGGGCCTGATCGCCGCCGTGTGGGGGGACCCATTCAAGGCGGTACTGATGTGGCTGGGGCCGGGCCGGTGGTTCCATCTCCTGGAGCTGGTGGGGCTGCCGCTGGCGCTGGCTTTTCTTTCGCGACGATCCCTGATTTTACTGCTGCCGTTTCCGCTCTACTTCCTGATGGCGAAGCTACAATTTTACCTCTACTTCCACGCCTACTATTTCCAGTTCGCGTTTTTCGCCGGATACATGGGGTTGGCGATTTTCCTCGCCCGCAGCGAGGTGTCGAAACGGATCGGCCAGGCCACGATCGCGGCGACGATCCTCGGGAACGTCCTGACGGCGACGGTCGCCATCAGCACTTACGTGATTTTTGGCGCGAACGGAGGCGAGGAGCTGAATGGCGCGATCCACCGCGAATTCGACCGGATCTCGAGGGACGCGGCGGTCTATTCTCCGCATCGCTACAGCGCGTATCTGTCCAATCGCGATAACATGGTCATGGGCGACCTGCGGGAGGACGACCTGGATTTCGACGCGATGATCGAGGCGAAGGCCAAGACGACCGACGTTCATGCCGCGCAGATCGATTACATCGTGTGCGATGTGGACAACGACCAGTGCGGCTGGCGGCAGGACAACTACGATACGGAGACGTCGAAGAAACGTGCGGCCAACATCCAACGGCTGCTCGAAAGCGGTGAATGGAAACTGTTCTGGAACCAGAGCAATGTGATTATCCTGAAGCGAGCGGGGGAGTAAGCGGTTCTTACTACAATGCGCATGATTCTCCTCCTGCTCGGCTGGCATTTGACCGTGATTGGAATCCTAGCCATTATTCTCGGAATTGCCTATAGTTTGATCCCGGTTCTGATTTTCGGAATTGGATCAATAGTCATAGGGCTTTTCTTGAGCTACCTCTTAAGAAAAACGTGTGCGAGCTACTGGAGCGATCCGAGTGAGAAAGCAAAAGCAGGCAAGGGCAATCGAGGAGGTTTTGTTTAGTTGGCAAACAACTGACTACGCCTCCATCCGACCGACGATGGCTTCCGTCAGCTTCGGCAGGAGCTGCGTGGCCGGGCCGTAGTACCGCTCGGAGAAGGCCAACTCGTCCATATCGCTGCCCGGTTCGAGGTTGACGAGGATGGAGAAGGCGTCCGAGTTGCCGAAGATTTGGTCGGCGGGCAGGACGGCGCCAGACGTGCCGACGACCACGGCAGTATCGACCGGGCGCAAGGCGGCGGCGATGCCGTAGAGCGTCTCGTAATGGGGCGCGGGCTGACCGAAGAAGACGACGGCGGGCTTGACCGTTTTGGTCTGGTGGCAGAGCGGACAGCCGGAGTGATCGTAGGCGAGTTCCTCGGTCTCCCACTGGAGATCGCAGGCGACGCAGTGCATGAGGTGGACGTCGCCGTGGAGATGGACAACGGAGTGGCAACCCGCCAGTTCGAGGAGGCGGTCGACGTTCTGGGTGAGGATGCGGACGCGGTCCGGCCAGCGTTTCTGCCAGTCGGCGATGGCGAGATGGGCGGCGTTGGGCTTGGCCGCGGCGACGGCGATGCGGCGGGCGTTGTAGAACTCGTGGACGGCGTCGAAGTTCTGTCGCCAAGTGGCGAAGTTGCAGACTTTATCGAGTGGGACGTTTTCCCAGAGGCCGCTTTTGCCGCGGAAGGTGGAAAGGCCGCTTTCGGCGGAGAGTCCCGCGCCGGAGAAGACGATGAGGCGGGGCGGGGTGCTGAGGGTCTTATCCGAGGGCATGGTTCAACCGATTTTAGACGGAATTAACGGAATTTTGGACGGAATTAACCAGATTTACAGGATTGTGGAAAACACCGGTAGAACGAAAAACACGACCGTTATAGGCCCCTACTTAAGTACCAGACTATTTTTTTAATCCGAGCACATCCTGCATGGAATAGAGTCCGGGCTTCTGACCGCAGGCCCAACGGGCCGCACGGAGTGCGCCGGAGGCAAAGGTGTCGCGGCTGGAGGCGCGGTGGGTGAGTTCGATACGCTCGCCGACGTTGGCGAAGTGGACGGTGTGATCGCCGACGACATCGCCGCCGCGCAGGGCGTGCATGCCGATGACACGCTTGGGCCGCGCGCCGACATCGCCATGGCGACCGTGCTGGGTCAGTTCTTCGTAGGTGCCGCCTGCCGCCTCGGCGAGGATTTCCCCGAGACGCCGGGCCGTGCCGCTGGGGGCGTCGATCTTCAGGCGGTGATGCATCTCGACGACTTCCTGGTCGAAGTTTTCGCCAAGGACTTCCGCCGCGATTTGGGTGAGATAAAAGAGGAGGTTCACGCCGACAGAAAAATTCGGCGCGAAGACGATGGGGATGCTTGCACTGGCGGTGGCGATGGCGGCGCGCTCCTCGGCGGTGTGACCGGTGGTGCCGACGACGAGGGCCTTGCCGTGCGCGACAGCGGTTTGCGCGAGGTCGGCGGAAAGCGAGTGGTGGGCGAATTCGATCAGAGCGTCGGTGCGGTCGATGACGTCGAGGAGATTGTCGCCCTTATCGATGCCCGCGACGAGTTCAAGCTTCGGGTCCAGTGCGGCCAGACGTAGCAACGCTTCGCCCATGCGGCCCTTCGACCCGACGATGACGATCCTGGTTTTGTCCATGGTCATAGCATCCCCTAGAGTCCAAATTGCTTGAGGGTTACTTCCAGTCGCGCCAAGCTGGCGGGCTGGAGCGGCACGAGGGGCAGGCGCACGTCGGCGGTCATCCAGCCCTGGCGGGAGAGAGCGGTCTTGGCCGGGACGGGATTGGCCTCGATGAAAAGATCGCGGAAGATCGGATAGAGCTGGCGATGGAGCTTTTCGGCCTCGGCGGCATGTCCGGCGAGGAAGGCACGGACGAGATCGCCGACTTCCTTCGGAAGCAAATTCGAGGCGACGCTGATCACGCCGGTGGCGCCGACCGCGAGCGCGGGCAGGGTCATCGAATCGTCGCCGCTGAGGACGGCGACGTGATCCGGGAGGGCCTGGCGCAACTGGCTGAAGCGCTCGATGGAGCCGCCCGCTTCCTTGATCGCGACGATGTTCGGATACTTTGCGGCGAGGTTGGCCATGGTCTCGATGGAGATTTCACCGCCGGTGCGACCGGGCACGCTGTAGGTGACGATGGGGAGCGGGGTCGAGCCGGCCAGCGCGGCGTAATGGGCGAAGACCCCGGCCTGCGAGGGCTTGTTGTAGTAGGGCGAGACGACGAGGAAGCCATCGACGCCGAGCTTACCGGCTTCCGTGGTGAGGAAGAGCGCCTCGGAGGTGTTGTTGGAACCGGTACCCGCCAAGACCTTTGCGCGGCCCTTGACCACCTCGACCGTCAGGCCGATGACGCGAAGGTGTTCCTCCATGGAAAGCGTGGCCGACTCGCCGGTGGTGCCGACGGGAATGACGCCGTCGATGCCTGCGGCAATTTGCGCTTCGAGCAAGCGGGTGAAGGCGGCTTTGTCCACGCGGTCGTGGCGGAACGGGGTGACAAGGGCGGTGTAAGTGCCCCGATAGAGAGCAGGCGAGGATGACATGATGGAAGGTCAACTGTAGCGGAGACGGGGGCGGTTAGCAATGGCCGGGTGCTCCGGCATCTGAAGTAGGTAGAACAGCTTTAGTTGTTGGGCAATACGCTGCCGGATTCTTATTGGCGCGAAATGGAATTTCGCGAGAATAGGAGGCGTTCCCAAGTACAACTTGGGAACGAGGGAAAAGTTAGAGGTCCCT
Source organism: Bacteroidota bacterium (assembly GCA_903970335.1). GTDB lineage: Bacteria > Verrucomicrobiota > Verrucomicrobiia > Methylacidiphilales > UBA1321 > JABDGH01. The sequence goes on from CAJCII010000216.1 coordinate 24,504, forward strand.
CGACAAGCTCGAGATGACAAAGCTCTACGGATTCGGGTCCGCATCCTCCGGCAAGGGCGCGGGTTCCCAGATCGGGGCGCTGACTTCCTCGGCGGTGTATTCCTGCTGGGCGGCGATAGTGCGTCCGATCTTGAGCGCGGAGCGAATGTCCTGATCGGCACCGACGGCATAGACGTGGACCGGATTCGCGAAACCGGGAATCGCGGCCTCGCCCCGGTCGGTGATCGGGAAATCGCCCTGCAACAGGTCCAGCGTGGCCTGCGAGATGAGGATGCGTTCGTTCAGGCGCTTGGTCAGCGACTCAAGGCGCGCGCCGAGATTGACGTTCGAACCCATCGCGGTGTAGTTGAGCTTGAGAGTCGATCCCATGTTACCGACGAGCGCCTCGCCGGTGTGGATGCCGATGCCGCACTCGAAGAGTTCCGTGTCCTTGCCCGCACGCTTGGTCTTGAAATTGGCCAGGGCGTACCGCATCTCCATGGCGCAGCAGACGGCGCGCTGGGCGTGGTCGGCCTGCTCCTGCGGTGCGTTCCAGAAGGCCATGATGCAATCGCCGATATACTTGTCGACCGTGCCGTCATACTTGAAGACGACCTGCGTCATTACTTCCATGTACTCGTTGAGGACGGTGAGGACTTCCTCGGAATCGCGGTTGTCGCAATAGGCGGTGAAGCCGCGGATATCGCAAAACATGACGGTGATGACCTGCTTGACGCCGCCGAGTTTGATGTTGTCGGGATGCTCCAGGACCTTGTTCATCACTTTCTCGGACAGATAGGAACTCATCGCCCTTTTCACGCGCAGCTTTTCACGCTCCTCACCGAAGAAGCGCTTGGTGGGAATCACGCTCGCCAACACGAGGAGCCCGAATTCGGGTCCGGCCACCGGGACCTGCCAGTTGCCGAAAAAGAGCGCCGCAAAAGCGACCAGCCCCAGGAGCAGCATGGCGACGAGGCCGATCGGGATCATGGGGGCGATGCCGACCCGGAGCATCAGGTTGCCAGCGACAAAGAGGAAGATGGTGTAGATGGGCAGCCAGATCCAAGGGCTGAGGACATGGAGGTAATCTTCCTGGAGCACGTTGTTGAGCACGTTGAGGTGCGCGACAACGAGGGGGGAATATTTGTCAATCGGGATCGGGCCGTTATCCGTCCCGGAAAGGTTGACGCCGACCACGACGATATTGTCCTTGAGCGGAGGAAGCTCGGCGCGCTCCTTGGTCATTTGATTATTGGCGATGTCGGCCAGTCCCTGACCCATGGTGGAATAACTATCGTTGGAAAAATCCTCCGTGCGCCCCCGGTAGTTGACCAGGAATTCTCCTGCGGCGTTGATCGGAAGATGGGCGACCGTGCCATCCGGTCGGGGCAGTGATATGTCATGGCCGAGAGTGACGACAACCTTGTCCGGATCGACGTCCCAATACTGCATCAGGACCTGCAAGTCCCAGGAAGGAAAAACTTTGTCGTTAATATCGATGATCAGTGGGATCAAGCGTCGCAAATCGTTGGCGTCGGCATCGGCAAAGCCGAAATAACTGACCTTGCGCAACTCGGGAAACGGAATGATCGCATAGGGGTACGAGATCAGACTCGAACGATCGCCCTGAATGTTTTTTAAAGGACGGGTGGGAAGGCTTTCGCTGTCGTCCTTCAGGGTCGAACCGACGGACTCGCGCGCCGAGACGGTGACCATCTGCGGAATCAGCTTGGCTCCTTCCACCAAAGCGGCGTCGTCCGGTTGTACTTGCGGAGGGGCATTGGGTGCGGGACTGGGAGGTGCGTCAGGCGCTGGAGGGCTTGGCGGTGCGGACGACGAAGTATCCGGCGGAGCGGAGGGGACTCCTGTCGTAGGAGTTGGCGGAGTCGGAGACGCAGGTGGATTAGGGGCGGGGACAGGCTCGGTCAGGTTCGGAGTCGTTCTCTCGGTAAAAAAAATATCCCACGCCACCACTTTCGGCTTTTGCGGGGCCAGTACGCCCAGAAACTGACCGTGAATATTGCGCGGGAAAGGCCAGCGCCCTAGATCCGAAACGGACTTTTGATCGATCGAGACCAGCACGATATGAGGATCCGGTTTGCGCTCGGAGCCGATTTTCTTGAGCAAATCGTAGCGCCACGTCATCATCTTATCGCCGGTCCACGCCTCGATTTCGCGGCCGATGGGGAGCAAGAGCAGGAGACCGATCAAGGCCGCCAACACCACGGCAATAATGGCGGCGATGACGGTGTTGGAGAGGGATTTCATGTGTCTTTTCCGAGCTTGGATCGATCCAGAAAGACGAATTATGACCATGCCCCGGATAAATTACCATTGCGAAAGTCGAGGCAAACGCGCACGTTAGATTTTTCCCGAAGCCCCTTTTCCTTTTGCCCGCCGTGAAGAAAACCAGCATTCCCCAAGTCACCGTCGGCCAGCTCTACACCAACCATGCCAGCCAGTTGCAGTTAAAATTACTGGCCGGAGCGGGAGGGCTGCAGCGCCGCGTTTCCGAAGGCGCGGTGAACCGTCCGGGCCTCGCCCTCGCGGGATTTTATCGCTCCTTCGCTTTTCAGCGGATTCAAATCATCGGCAGCGGCGAGACCCATTATCTGAAATCGTTGCCGGAGGCGTTAAGTCGGCAACGGTTGCGCGAGCTGTTCAAGCACCGTATTCCGTGTCTGATTTTTGCCCGTAATATTAACCCGCCACGCGTGGTCCTGGAAGAGGCCGAGGAACAGGGCATCGCCGTCTTCAAATCACCCCTGACGACGATGCGGCTGCTCAACACGATCACGATCTGTCTGGAACTCGATTTTGCCCCGCAAGCGCAGGAACATGGCAGCATGGTCGATATCCTCGGCATCGGGGTGTTGATCCGCGGCGCGAGCGGCATCGGGAAAAGCGAGTGCGTCCTTTCCCTCGTCGAGCGGGGACACAGCCTGGTTGCGGACGACATCACCCGTATCCGCTCGCTGGAAGGGCGGGAACTGATTGGCACGTCCTCGGACCTCTCCCGCTTCCACATGGAGGTACGAGGCTTGGGCATCATCAATATCGCCAGCATTTACGGCGTGCGCAGCATTCGTTTCGAGAAACGCTTGGACATGGTCGTGACGCTGCAAGACTGGCACGAGGTCCCCGAAATCGACCGGATCGGTTTGGAACAAGATTACTATGAAATCTTGCAAATCAAGGTTCCGCATGTCACAATTCCTGTAAGACAGGGAAGAAATCTGGCCAATTTGGTGGAAGTGGCGGCGTTGGACCAGAAGTTAAAAGGCATGGGACAGAATTCGGCGGTGGAATTTAACGAAAGATTGTTGAAAGCCATCGCAAATCAGGATAAGTAAGTAGCTGGCAATCAAGAAATAAAGAATACATGGCCTCAGCAGCGAAAAATAAGGAGTCGGGCGTTTCGGTGGTTCGCGACCTCGTGATCGGAAACAAACTTGGTCTTCATGCCCGTCCCGCTGCGATGTTTGTCCGGGTGGCCAATCGTTTTGGCTCGGATATACAGGTGGAGAAAGACGGGGAGGAAATCAACGGCAAGAGCATCATGGGATTGATGTTACTGGCCGCTGGGTGCGGTTCCCGCCTCAAGATTACGGTGACTGGCTCCGATTCGGCGGAAATGGTGAAGGCTCTTGAGGAATTAATAGCTCGCAAATTCGACGAAGAGTGAGCACCTTATCGCCGATGCCAGACGAGTCATCGGGGATTCCAACACCCACAACGGAAGAAAGATACAAGGGGACTGCCGTTTCGCCAGGCATTGCGATCGGTCCCCTCGTGCTTCTCTATGCGGACGAACACATCGTTCGCAAACGGCGAATTCGACCGGAAGATGTCAACGCCGAAATCGTCCGTTTTGAATCATCCCTGCTAAAAACACGTCAGCAAATCCAGGCGATTCGCAACCAACTGGCCGAGTCCATTGGCGAAACGGACGCCAGTATTTTCGACGCGCACATCCTCTCCCTCGAGGACAGCTCGCTGATCGAATCGGTCAAGGAGCAGGTCTTCAGTCGCCTCGTCAATGTCGATTACGCCTACGAGCAGGTGGTCCGCTCCTACACGCGAAAAATGAAGGAACTGGATGACGACTACTTCCGGGAGCGCGCCGGGGATTTTCTCGACGTTTCGCGCCGCGTCCTGCGCAACCTCCAAGGCAAGGTGGAAGCCGAATTGCAGAACCTCGATACGCCCTCGATCGTTCTCTCCCACGATCTCTCACCCTCCGATACGGCTGGACTGGACCGCAAGCTGGTGCTCGGCATCGCCACGGAAGTCGGCAGCCGAACCTCCCACTCCGCCATCATGGCGCGCTCGCTCAATCTGCCCGCCGTGGTCGGGCTGCGTGAGCTTATCGGCAAGTTCGAGCCGGGCGTCGAGGTCCTCATCGACGGCTACGAGGGCCTGTTGATTATCTCGCCGACCGAGCAGACGAAGTACGATTACGGGCAGCGGGAAAAAGTGCATCGCGATGTCGATGTGAAACTCGACGCCTTGCGCGAGACCGTGCCGTTAACGACCGACCAGCATCGCATCATCGTCTCGGCCAACGTCGAAATTCTCGAGGACATGCCGCTCATCCGCGAGCACGGTGCCGAGGGCGTCGGGTTGCTCCGCACCGAATATCTCTTCCTCCAGCAGGACGAATCGCCCGGAGAGGACCAACAGGTCGAGATGTACCGGCAGATGGCGCAGGCCTCCCAACCGCACCACCTGATCATTCGCACCCTCGATATCGGCGGCGACAAGAAGCGGCCTCACCTTGGCATCGAGCTGGAGGTAAACCCCTTCCTCGGTTTCCGCGGCATTCGCTATTCGCTTGGCCGACCGGAAATTTTTCGCACCCAACTGCGGGCGATCTGCCGCGCCAGTGCGGAGGGCAATGTCCGCGTCATGTTTCCGATGGTCAGCGACCTCGGCGAACTCAAGGCAGCGCGACGCATTCTCGAGGAAGTCAGGCAGGAACTGCGGCAGCAAAACATCCCGCAGGCGGAACGATTCGAGGTGGGCGTGATGATCGAAGTTCCTTCTGCCGCCTTGACCGCCGATACCCTCGCCCGCCACGTCGATTTTTTCAGCATCGGCAGCAACGACTTGATCCAATACACCCTGGCGATCGACCGCGGCAACGAAAACGTCGCCGGCATGTACCAACCCGCCCATCCGGCCGTCTTGCGTCTGATCCAGACCGTCGTCGAGGCGGCCCACCGGAATGGCATCTGGGTCGGCGTTTGCGGCGAAATGGCCTCGGATGTCGTCATGGTGCCGGCCCTCGTCGGACTCGGCGTGGACGAACTCAGCGCCGGGGCGGCTTCGATTCCGAGAATCAAACGGGCCATTCAATCGCTGAATTACGAGGAGGCCCGCCAGTTGGTCTCCCGCTGCGTGCTGAACGAATCGACCGAGGAAAATCAGCGCCTGCTCCAGGAGATGGCCTCTCGGCTCTATCCGGAGATTTTGTAGGGATGATTGCCGATGTCTTTCAGGATGGAGATTCGCCGACCAACTTTCTCGGTGGCATAAAGCATCAGTGGCCCTATCTTTCCTGGAACGACATCGACCTCCTTTCCGAGCCGCTGTTCTGGACATTCATTTTATTATTATTTGGAGGACTTTTTTTCGCCGGGCAAAAGACAATACGGACCATCGTCGCGGTGGTCGTCATCTTGGGCTTATTGGGTATCGTCCTTGGCGGGGTTATCGCCGCTTACACCGTGCTGATCATACCCCTTGCTTTTATTGCGCTATTTCGTCGGAACCGTTCTCTGGGTTGGGGTGTTCTGATTATGATTTTCATTGGCGACCTTCTGCTCACCCTGGGTTATTCGCTCTGCTTTGTGGACTATGACAAGATGACTTCTGGTCCGGGAATACATAAAATTCCGGGCGAACTTTGGGAAGGTATGCAGGATGCCCTTGCTTTCTTGATCGCCTATTATATTTTCACCGCCGTCTGGGGCATTTACCTATACCGTTCAAAATCAGGTAAAGGATAACATTAGTGGTTCCTCGACTTCGCGCGGAACGACAGTTTTTTCCCTTTCCGGTCTTGCCGTGGGGCAAACAAGCTTCTTAAATCGTCTTCCTATGCAAGTCCTCATCCTCGCCGCCGGTTATGCCACGCGCCTTTACCCGCTCACCTTGAACCAGCCCAAGCCGCTGCTACCTGTGGCCGGTAAGCCGATGCTGGAGCATATCATCGACCACCTCGCCACGGTCAAGGATCTGGGCGAAATGTTCATCGTCACCAACCAGAAATTCGTCTCCCACTTCACCGAATGGTCCGAGAAATACCGCCGGGAAAAAACGGCCTTCGATTTCAAGATCGTCAACGACGGAACGACCAGCGACGCCGACAAGCTCGGCGCGATCGGTGACATCCATCTGGTCATCACCAAGGAAAACGTGAAGGGCGATCTCCTCGTCGTCGCAGGCGACAATCTGTTCGATTCCTCCCTCGCGCCCTTCGTCGAGTTTGCCCGGGCGAAAAAAACGACCGTCCTTGCCGTCTACGACGTGGGCGATCTGGAGCAAATCAAAAAGTACAACAGCATCACCCTGGACGAAAACGGCGCCATCACCTTCTTCGAAGAAAAGCCGAAAAATCCCACCAGCACATTGACCGGCATCGCCCTCTATTACTTCCCGGCGGATATCGTTTCCTTGATCCACACCTACATCGCCGAAGGCAACAACCCCGACCAGCCCGGGCGCTTGATCCAATGGCTCTACCCGCGCGTTCCGGTGCATACTTGGCGCGTTCCCGGACGCTGGTTCGACATCGGCAGCAAAGAGACGCTCGAAGAAGCCGACCGCATTTTCGGCCAGTAACCCCACGCCATGCGCTCACGCCTGATCGCGATCAACACAACGCGCGGGGTCAGGCTGACCGAGTGCGGACGGGTCGCCGATAATTATCTCACCCGCGTGGTGGGACTGCTCTGCGATCGCCAACTTGAGCTCGGCGACGGCCTCTGGATCAAGCCGTGCAATTCGATTCACAGCATCGGCATGAGATTTATCTTCGACGCGATTTTCCTCGACCGCGACTTACAGGTCGTGCACATGATGAGCCAAATGAAACCGTGGAGAATTTCCAAAATCGTTTTGTCCGCCAAGAGCGTCCTGGAAGTGCCCTCGGGGATCATCGCGCAAACCGCCACGCAAATGGGCGATAAGTTCGAAATGCGCTTGGATGTCCTCTAACTCGCGTCTTGTCTCTCCGCTATGAAAACACTCCGACTTTTAATACCGGTCCGGCTCGCCGCAGGCCTGATCGCGTTGACCTTTAACGCCTCGCCAGCCCATGCCGTTGCCTTTCCCGGTGCGGAAGGCTTTGGCGCCAACGCCACCGGTGGTAGCACCGAGTACAAAGTCACCAACCTCGACGACTCCGGCCCCGGATCGTTGCGCGACGCAGTCAGCGAAAAAGGCCGCGACGTCACCTTCAGCGTCGCTGGCACGATTGTGCTCAAATCGATCCTTGCCGTCAGCAGCGACACCACCATCGACGGCACGACCGCCCCCAGTCCCGGCATTACCGTGACCGGGTTCAGCACCTCCCTGAGCAAACAAAACAACATCGTCATTCGGAACATCCGTTTTCGGGAAGGCGAAACGGGCGGCGCGAAAAAGTGCACCATCGCCGGGAACACCAGCACCAACATCATCCTCGATCATTGCTCGATCGAATGGGGAAGATGGGACTGCCTGGAGTTCACCGCTTCGGGTTCGGAGGTCACCTCCGATATCACGGTGCAATATTGCATCATCGGCGAGAGCATTCCCCCGCAACGATTCGGCTTTCTCATCGATCGGGCCCGCAACATCTCCGTCCATCACAATCTCTTCATCGACAACGAAAGCCGCAATCCAAAAGACGAAGGCGACGGACAGTACATCTGCAACGTCGTCTATAATTGGGGACACGCCGGAGGTCTGATCGGCTCCCACTCCGCTGCGGTCTGGAAAAGCGATATTATCAATAACTTCTTCCTCGCCGGCCCCTCGTCCAACTCGAAATGGGTCTCCAATTGCAAGCCCACGGACACCTGGTACCAGTCGAACAACTACGTGGACATGAACAAGAACGGTAATCCCTCCGATGGCGCGGTTGCCCCCGACTCCGACTTCAAGGCGGAAGGAGTCACTCTCGTCCCCTCCCCTCAGTTCAGCCCACCTGTCCCAGTGACCGTGGACCCTCCCGAAAAGTGCTACGAGGAGGCCACCGCCGGTCATCTCGGTTGTCAACCGCTCGATGACGTGGACCTGCGTCTCGTCGATTATGTCAAGTCCGCAGGCACCAAGGGCCAGATCGGCAAGCCCTGACGTCGCGCAGATTATCGTTCGACGGCCCTGCCGCCGTAGTTATAGTATCGCATGTTCTCGCGACTTCTCTGGCATTGGCTCATCCTGGCGCTGGGCCTTTATCTCATCACCCTGGTCAAGCCCCTTGGCATCGCCTTTGACTCAACCGAAGACCTGTTTTTCGCTGCGCTGATTCTTTTTCTGGTCAATACCTTCATCAAACCGGTCCTCATTTTTGTCAGCCTGCCTTTGGTCTTGCTGTCGCTCGGACTCTTCCTGCTCATCATCAATGCGCTGATCCTGTACACCCTCCCCGAGATGGTGCCCGGTTTTCACGTGCCGGGATTCTGGTCGGCATTCTTCGGCTCGCTCCTCTTGAGCCTAATCACCGGCCTCTTCAGTGGTTACGAAAAGAGACTCAAAGTTCGGCGCATGGATCTCAAGTCCACCCGCTCCGATAAGGTCATCGACATATAAAACGACGCTTGCGCTTGGGGCCTGCGCCCCTCCCTGCCAGACCATTTCCGGAGTCTGTCTTGCCCGCGGCACGTTTGACGGCTAAAGAAGAGGCATGTCGCAAAAGACGTTATTGATTGTTGTGTTCTGGGTCGTCGTCGGGTCGATGCTGATCTGGCAATTTAACGACTATAACCAGACCGTCACCCAGCAGGACCAGGCGACGATGAAGCCGGAACACTATTTCTTCTACAACACCAACGTGGTCGACGATCCGGCCCACCAGTCCAAACCGCACCCGGTCGGGGCGGACGTACAGCAAACCTCCTACTCGGTTGAGGACAATGCACCCGGCGTTGGAAGTTTTACGTGCCATGCCATCCTCAAAAACGAGGGCACCGTCAAAGCGGTCGACATTCAAATTTTTATCCGTCCTTATCGTAAATCCATGCTCATCGATGGCGAAATGATCAATCACCCCACGATCTATCTCGACGATAACGACCCTCGCTCGCAATTCGGCCAATGGGTCAGTGTCCCCGACCTGGAGCCGGGCCACTCGGCCCGCGTGGATGCGATCTTTACCGCCACCCAGGGCATACCACCGGGTAAAAATCCCGACCCGAAAATTATCTTCGGCAACGATAAGTCCAACCCGTAGACGAACCCAACCTCATGAGTTCCAAGAAGCGCGTCGTTATCCTCGGTTCCACTGGTTCGATCGGAGAAAGTGCTCTCAAGGTCGCCCGGGACATCCCCGACCGCATGGAGGTTGTCGGGCTGGCGGCGGGCCGATCCGCCCAGGCGCTCCTGGCCCAGGCGGCGGAATTCAGGCCCCGCGCGGTGGCTCTCCACGATACGGCGGAATTGGAAAGCATCCGTGGCCGGCTTCCGACCGGCACCGACTGCCATGGCGGGCCGGAAGGTCTCATCCGACTGGCCACCCTCCCGGAAGCCGATCTGGTCCTGATCTCCATCGTCGGCACCGCCGGTCTCGCTCCCGCCCTCGCCGCAATCAAGGCAGGCAAGGCGCTGGCCGTCGCCAGCAAGGAAATCCTCGTCATGGCTGGCGAGGAAGTCACCCGCGAAGCCGCCAGGCACAATGTCCCCATCCTCCCCGTCGATAGCGAGCACAACGCCATCTTCCAGTGTCTCACCGGCGAACCGACCCGCCATATCCGCCGCCTCATCCTCACCGCTTCCGGTGGCCCCTTTCGGCAGACCCCTGCCGCCGATTTGAACAAAGTTGTTCCAGCCCAGGCGCTCAAGCATCCGACCTGGACCATGGGCCGAAAAATCACCATCGACTCCGCCACGCTCTTCAACAAGGGCCTCGAAATGATCGAGGCGCGCTGGCTCTTCGGCGTACCGATGAGCCAGGTCGAGGTCGTCGTCCATCCCCAAAGCATCGTCCATTCCCTCGTCGAGTTCGTCGATGGCTCCCAGCTCGCCCAGCTCAGCCACTCCGACATGTGCTTCCCCATCCAGTACGCCGTTACCTACCCGGAACGCCTCGCCAACCGCCTCCGTCCGCTCAATCTGGCCGAAGTCGGCTCACTCACCTTCGAGGCACCCGACCCGGAGAAATTCCCCGCTCTCCGCCTCGCCCGCGAAGCTGGCACCGTCGGCGGCACCCTCCCTGCTGTGCTTAACGCGGCCAACGAAATCGCCGTACCTGCCTTCCTCGAAGGCCGCATTCTCTTTCCCTCCATCTGGCATATCGTCGAAGCCGTGATGAAACGGCATTCGACCGTCGAGCATCCGAGCCTGGACGCCATTCTTAAGGCGGATGCGTGGGCCCGTGCCACCGCCGGGGAGGAAGTCGCTCATCGTCAGATCGTTTGTCCATAGCCACGGCAGATCTTTTTTCAAAGCGCCGCAAATTCATCATGAAAGCTCCTTCCTTACGGATCGGTCTTTTCGGCGTCGGCCTCGAGACCTACTGGGACCAGTTTGTCGGCCTGAAAGACCATCTCCTCGGCTATCAAACCGAAATCGCGATGCGGCTGCGCCGATCATCCGCCGAGGTCATCGATTTAGGCTTGGTCGATAGTCCCGCCAAGGCCCGCGAGGCCGCATCGTCCCTCGCGCGGGCAGAGGTCGATCTCGTCTTTCTCTACGTTTCGACCTATGCTCTTTCTTCCACCGTCCTGCCAGCCGTACAGCGACTGCACGTCCCGGTCGTCGTCCTAAACCTTCAGCCCGCCGCCCAACTTGATTACGAGGCCTTCAACCGCCTCGGCGACCGTGGGGCCATGACCGGGCTGTGGCTCGAACATTGTCAAAGCTGTTCCGCGCCGGAAATCGCCAGCGTCTTCAACCGCGCCGGCATCCCCTTCCATCTTGTCACCGGCTATCTTCAGGACGAAGAAGCTTGGACGGAGATCGTCGACTGGATCGATGCCGCCCGGGTCGCCGCAGGTCTGCGCGATAATCGCGTCGGCGTACTCGGCAACTACTACAGTGGCATGCTCGATGTCTACAGCGATCTCACCCAACATTCCGCCACGTTCGGCTCCCATTTCGAATTACTCGAGATGGACTACCTCCTCGCCCTGCGCAATCAGGTGACCAAAGACGATATTCAAAAAAAGCTGACCGAATTCGACTCCGCCTTCGACGTCTCCCCCGAATGCGCCCCTCTCGAACTCGACCGCGCCGCCGCGACCTCCTGTGCGCTCGATGCTCTGGTAGCAAAACACGCTCTCGGCTCCATGGCCTACTACTATGAGGGAGAATTGGGCAGCCCCCACCGCGACCTCGCCACTTCGGTCATCGCCGGTAACACCCTCCTCACGGGCCGCCACATTCCCGTCGCCGGCGAATGCGAAATCAAGAATGTCCAAGCCATGAAGATCGTGGATCTCTTCGGCGCGGGCGGCTCCTTTTCCGAATTTTACCTCACCGACTTCAAGGACGATGTCGTCTATCTCGGACACGACGGTCCGGCCCACTTTGCCATTGCCCAGGGCCGCGTCGGCTTGGTTCCTCTCCCCCTCTATCACGGCAAACCCGGCCAAGGCCTCTCCATCCAAATGACCGTCGCCCATGGTCCGGTCACACTCCTATCCGTCGTTCAAAAGCGCGACGGCAAACTCAGCTTTCTCGTCGCTCGAGGCGATTCCGTCCCCGGCCCGGTGCTCCGGATCGGCAATACCAACAGCCGTTACCGCTTCCCGATCGGGGCGAAGCGATTCACGAACGACTGGTCGAAGGCCGGTCCCGCCCACCATTGCGCCATCGGCATCGGTCATTTCGCCGCCAAAGTCGAAAAACTCGCCCACCTCCTCGGCCTCGAGTTTCAATCGGTCTGTTGACGGTTACGGTGCGGAAAGTGCTCGATGATCTTACAGATCTCCCTATGTTGAGATCGTCGGCAATTAAAGGAAATAAACATCGATGAAAGTCTTGTACATTGAGGATGATGAAAACGTGGCGCGTCTCGTCTGTGTCCTTTTAAGAGGCCATGGTTACGAGGTCGAACACTATTCCCTCGGCCAGACCGGATTGGAAGCGTTTTACCGGGCCTACTCCTCTTGGGATGCGGTCATCATCGATCTGGATTTGCCCGATGTCTCGGGTCGAACGCTCATCCCGGAAATGGCCACCCAATGCCCTAATCTCCCTATTCTCGTCTTTTCGGGATTTAGCGGCCCAAGGTTTGGCTTGGACAATCGCTTCGAACTCTATGCCAGTGGCGCCTCGGCTTTCCTTTGGAAGCCCTCCGGCGGTCAGAAATTGCTCGATGTTCTCAAGGAACTCATCGAAATACCTCCAGCTTCCATTGATTGACCTTCGTCGAAAAATGGTGACTCGTGCCTGCTTGCGCAAGTCTCAGTCCTGCACCATTTTGATACCATGGCGACCGTTCTTCCCTCGGGAAATCCCGCTAAGCCCAAAATCGATCGTTCCCAAAAGCGCCAGAAAGAACGCCTTCCGACTGGCGAACGCATCGTTCTGGGCATCGGTCTCGGCTTGGCCCTCTTCTTCGCGCTTTGTCTCGGTCTGTTGATGTTCGCCCTGCGGGGCGTCAATTCCGTCCCGGATCCCGATGCGCACACTCCGGTCATCGCTCCCGATTATCCCCGTCAACTCATCGACTTCTCCCTCATCGACCAATCCGGTCACCCGCTCTCCAAAAAGGATCTGGATGGCAAAATCCTCGTCGTCAATTTCGTCTTCACCAGTTGCTCGACGGTCTGTCCGAAGGTCAACGCTCAAATGGCAAAAATCCAGCAGCTTACCGACGGTCAATCCGACATCAGGCTCCTCTCCCTCGCCCTCGACCCCATCGACGACACCCCTCCGGTTCTGAGCAAATACGGCCAAATTTTCGGTCAGGATCGAACCCGTTGGTCGTTCCTGACCGGCGACGAGTCCGGAATGCGTCGTCTCGTCGGTGTTAGTTTTCTGCCCCCGGACACCACCGGAGAATTTTCTTACATGCCCGGGAATTTCGCCCACACCCAGCGCATCGCCTTGGTCGATCCGCAGGGTCATCTCGTCAAATATTTCGACGGCCTGAATCCGGAAGCGGCCGGAGCGGTCGCGGAAGAAATCGCGAACCTCAGAAAATCGCGCGAATGACCGCCCTCCAGGACCACCCTCGGCTCCTCCTTTGCCTCCTCCTTCCTTTGCTCTTGGTCGCTTGCCATCCCTCCCCTCCCTCCTCCCAGTCTGTTCACTCTTTTGCCGCACAGGGCGTGATCGAACACATCGCCCTGGATCGTCGACAGGTCACCATCCACCACGACACCATCCCCGGCTACATGATCGAAATGACCATGGACTTCCCGGTCGACGATCCCAACGAACTCACTGGCTTCGTGCCCGGCGACAAGGTCACCTTCACCCTCCTCGTCGATCAAGACCGCGCCTGGGTGAACAACCTCCACCGCATCGGCCACATCGATCTCTCCACGACGAATGCCATGCCCCTGTCCGACGATGCCACCCCCAATCTCAAACCCGGGGCCAAAGTGCCGGACGCAGCGTTAATGACCGAAAGCGGAAAGACCGTCCATCTCTCCGATTTTCGCGGAAACGCCCTGGCCTTCACCTTCTTTTTCACCCGGTGCCCGCTCCCCAATTATTGCCCGCTCATGAATCGCAATTTTGCCGAAACCCGCAAGCTGCTTCTCTCCACCCCCGATGCGCCGACCAACTGGCAGCTTCTCTCCATCTCGTTCGACTCCGATTTCGACCGCCCCGACACCCTGTCCGCCTATGCCGAATCCTACCGCGGCACGAACGCCGACCGCTGGCTCTTCGCCTCGGCCAGTCCCGCTACCCTTGCCGTTCTCGCTCCGCGCCTCGGTTTAATGATCATGGGCCAGGATGCCAGCACCTCCCACAACCTCCGCACCGTCGTGGTCGATCCTCAAGGCCGTCTCTATCGTCAATTCAACGACAATCTCTGGACACCGCAACAACTCGCCGATGCCATCCGGGAGGCTGCGCATCCGCCTTAACCACCGTCATGCTTTCATTGCCGTTTTTTAACTACGTTAACCCCCAAATGTGCGTTATGTTCGTGTAAATTGTACCGATAAAAGTTGGCTTCCTTTGTACCCCCCACCCAATTCATGAACCGTTCCCTCTATTCCAACTACCGCTTCTGGGGTTTTGTTGGCTTCATCTGCTTTTTCCTCGTCCCCTTCGGCATTTTCCACGGCCCCGCTGAGTTATTCTTCATGAGCATGACCTTCCTCGAGGTCGTTCTTCTCTTCAACATCCTCATCATCGTCCACGAACTCGGCCACTTTCTGGCCGCCAAATGGTGCGGACTTAAAATCGAGAAATTCGCCATCTGGTTCGGCAAGCCGCTCTGGTCCAAAAAAATCGACGATGTCGATTACATCCTTGGCACCATTCCGGCCGGAGGCTATGTGGCCCTGCCGCAAATGGCCCCAATGGAGGCCCTCGAGGGGAAAAACGAGACCCCGCGCGAACTCCTGCCCCCCGCCTCCCCCTGGCAAAAGATCGTCGTCGCCTTCGCCGGCCCACTCTTCAGCTTCGGTCTCGCCGTCGTCTTTGCCACCTTTGTCTGGTTCGTCGGTCGTCCGGTGACCTATAACGAATCGACCACCGTCATTGGTTACGTCGATCCCACGGGTCCCTCGGGCAAGGCCGGACTCCAGGCTGGCGATCGCATTCTCTCCGTCGACGGTCACCCCGTCTCCCGCTTCATCGGCGTCGGCGATGCCATCAAGTGGCGGATCGTTACCAGCACCGCCCCCACCATCCCCATTGTCGTTGATCGTAACGGAGCCACGCTCCCTTTCGATGTCACCCCCATTCGCCCCGCCCACTCCTTCTGGCAACGAGCCACCCCACGCATCATCGGCATCAATCCCGCCGACAAATCCCTCCTTGTAAAGGAAGTTCTGCCCAACAGCCCCGCCGCCCTCGCCGGAATCGTCCCCGGCGACATCTTTACCGAACTCGACGGCCAGCATCTCTACTCGACCGACGCGGTCGATCACTTCATCGACGACCACAAGGCCGCCCCATCTGCAATGACCTTCACCGTGCTCCATCAAGGCGTCCCCCACCAAGTCGCCCTCACCCCCGTCGTCCCCGTCTCGCCTCGTGACGATAAAGACCCTTCACTGGGCATCGGTTGGGATGTCGCCGTCGAGATGTCCTATCCCACTCCCTACGAACAGGTCGTCGGCTCCGTCGAAATGGTCTTGAACACCCTCGCCGCTTTGGTTGCCCCCCACTCGAACGTCAGCGCCTCCCAACTCAGCGGCCCCGTCGGCATCATGAACATCTTCGGCCAGGTGCTCAGCAGCCCGGACGGCTGGCGGTTCGCCCTCTGGCTCGCGGTCGTCATCAACGTCAACCTCGCCCTCCTCAACCTCTTCCCCCTTCCGATCCTCGACGGTGGCCATATCATGCTGTCCCTCATCGAATGGATCCGCCACCGCCCCCTCAGCATGGCTATCCTCGAACCTTTGCAGACTGCCTGTGCCCTTTTCCTGATGGGCTACATGCTCTACATCACCTTCTTCGATGCCCAGGATTCGGCCCGTATGGCCCTCAGTTCCGGCGGCGGCGAAATCAAGTTCGCCCCAAAGTCCTCCTCGCCGTAGCTCCGGCGCACCGAACGCCATCCCGTGCTTGCCCTCTGGCCCGTTCGATTCTAAGTTTCCCCTTCACATGTCGACCGTCCCCTATTGCCACAATCCCTACCACTATCAACGCCGCCTCTCCCGCGAGGTCAAGGTCGGCAGCGTCGGCGTCGGAGGCGCCAACCCCATCCGCGTCCAGTCGATGCTCACCTGCGACACCATGGACACCCGCGAGTGCGTGAAGCAGACCCTCGATCTGGTCAAGGTCGGCTGCGAAATCGTTCGCATCACCGCCCCGACGGTCAAGGACGCCGCCAACCTCAAGCATATCAAGGCCGAGTTGATCGCAGCCGACTGCAACGTGCCCATCGTCGCCGATATCCATTTCAAGCCTGACGCCGCCATGGAAGCCGCCCAGTGGGTCGAGAAAGTCCGCGTCAATCCCGGTAACTTCGCCGACAAGAAGAAATTCGCCGTCCGCGAGTACACCGACGACCAGTACGACGAGGAACTCGCCCGCATCGACGAGACCTTCAAGCCGCTGGTCGATCTCTGCAAGGCCCGCGGCATCGCCATGCGCATCGGCACCAACCACGGCTCCCTCTCCGACCGCATCATGAACCGCTTCGGCGACACCCCGGCGGGCATGGTCGAAAGCGCCGTCGAGTTTGCCCGCATCGCCCGCAAGTACGGCTATCACGACTTTATCTTCTCGATGAAATCGAGCAACCCCAAGGTGATGATCAACGCCTATCGCCTCCTGGCCGCGCGCCTGCTCGAACTCGGCCCCGACTGGAATTACCCCCTGCACCTCGGCGTCACCGAGGCGGGCGACGGCGAGGACGGCCGCATCAAAAGCGCCATCGGCATCGGTGCGCTCCTCGCCGACGGCATCGGCGACACCATCCGCGTCTCCTTGACCGAGGACAGCGTGCATGAAATCCCGGTCGCCCGCGCCCTCGTCGCTCTCACCGCCCA